>DASYCL010000911.1:0-8121 GCA_036500245.1 Polyangiaceae bacterium
CGCGATGCGGATCCCGTCAGCGCTCGCCACGCGCGTCACGACTTCGCCCTGCGCGTCGTTTTGCGCGCTGCCGGCGCACGCCGCGACTCCGATGGCTAGCGCGGGCAGCGCCGGCCAAAGCAAACGTCGAGCGCGAAACCGGGACATTTCCGCATCGTTTTACCCCGCCGAGGGCAAACCCAGCAAACAATCCGCGGAGCGATCCGGCTCGCCCTATCGAGCCCGCATCGCCCCGCGAATTTCGTTCACGCGATCCACCCGCGTCAGGTCATGGGCGCGACTGGCGCGTCGAGCACGACGTGCGGTGCGATCTTTTTCAGACCGCGCACGCCGATGCCCTTCACTCGCAATAGGTCGTTCACGTGCTTGAAATGGCCGAGGCGCGCGCGGAGCGCCAAGATCAAGTCGGCCCGCTTTTGACCCACGCCCGGCAAATGTCGCAAGTCGGCGATGGTCGCCAAATTTAGGATCACTTTGCCGTCCACGGTCATGCCGGCGCTATTCGGCTGATTTGCTGCGCCGGGTGCAGGGTTTGCGGCGTCGCCGTTCGGCGCGGTTGCGCCGGCCGCAGTTTCGGCGGCGATGCCCCTCGTGTTCGGCGCGCTGTGCGGCGCCAAGCTCGCGCCCTTGGCCGCCGGATTGGCGCTCGGCACGGGTTGGTTCGCCAGCCAGCCGCCGTGCACGTCGCTGCCGAGCATGCCCGCGAGTGGCACTTCTACGCCGCTCGCGCCGCTCAAAATCGACGCCACACCGATGCCCGACAAAACCAAAATCCCGAGCGCGAGCCCAGCGAGCCTCAGCGCGACGGGCGCCCAGACGCTGCCTTGAAATGCTTCTCGCGTGCGTCGAAACCAGGAAGGCCCGGCGGCGGGGGCCATGTGACCCCCACCTTGGTCCCCCCGAGCGTCGACTTCTGCCGGCGAGAACGACGTCGCCGCGAGTGCGCTGTCGTCTCGCGCGGTCGAAGCCGCGGGCCCCATTTACGCGAGCTCCGCGTAGGGCTCTTCCTCCACCTCGGTGCGCGAGTGATTGCGGCTCGTGGACGCGAGCTCGTCGCGCGGCACGTAGTCGCGGATCTGGATCTCGCCGCTCACCGGCACCGCTTCGAGCTTCACGTTGATCGAGCCGTCACTATTCACGAACGCAACACCGACGCGGTTCCAGAAATTCTTGTCTTTGCGTTGGGTGATGACGTACGCGATTTTCATTCGATTCTGTTCCATCTCTGTTCTCTCCTGTTGGCCCGCGGCGAAAGCTGCCGCGTGACTCGGAGAGCGGGATTGCGAGCGGCGTGCCGCGCGAAAATCGTGAAAAAATGCCGCGCAAACACGGTCAGGCACCCTGGCGGAACCTGGCGCGAATAGTGGCGCTCGCCAGGCGCCCATGATATTCGGAGAGGGCCGAATTTCCGGATGGAGGCAACCATGCACGAGCGCAAAACCGAGTCCCCGCACGTTTCACGCCGTGAAGTGTTGAAGGTCGCCTCCGCGGGTGTCGCGCTCGCGACAACGGCGCTGGCGAAAGCCGCCGAAGCCGCGGACAACGTCGATTCTTTGATTGCCAAACCGCCGGCTGGGTTCAAGCCGCTTTCGATCCCAGGCAAGATCGTCAAAGCCTCCGCCAAGGGCGAGTTCGCGAGCTACATGCAGCCGAACCAACTCTGGCCGAAGCCCGAAGTTGCGAACGCACTCCTCGAAAAGGCAATGACGGAATACACCGGCGCGAGCTCGCTCAGCGACGCGCTCGGCAAATTCATTCACAAGGATGACGTGGTCGCCGTCAAAGTGAACGGCATCGCCGGCAAGAACGGCTACACGATGGCCACGAATTTCGAGCTGATCCTGCCGCTCGTGAAAGGCTTGCTCGCGCTCGGCGTGCCAGCCGAAAAAATCACGGTCTACGAACAGTATCCGACGTTCCTGGCCGGCACGCGCATCAACGTTCAAAATTGGAAATTGCCGGACGGCGTGAAGACCGGCACGCACAACAACAACGATCATCCGATGCCGGACATCCGCGTCTATCAAGGCATCAAGACGCGCTACTGCCGCTTTCTCACCGAGTCGACCGCGGTGATCAACGTGACGATGATCAAGGATCACAGCATCGCCGGTTACACCGGCACGATGAAGAACATGACGCACGGCAACGTGAACAATCCGCAGGCGCATCACGAGCACAACGCGAGCCCGCAAATCGCCATGCTCTACAATCACCCGATCGTGACGAGCCGCGTGCGCCTGCACATCACCGATGCGTTCAAGATCATCTACGACAAAGGTCCGCTCGATAAAGATCCGAAGACCCGCATCCCGCACGGCGCGGTCTACGTCTCGACCGATCCGGTCGCCATGGACACTTACGGCTGGAAGCTGATCGATGACGAACGTAAGGCGCGCGGTCTGCCCTCGCTCAAAGATTCAGGTCGGGAACCCGCCTACATCCGAGCCGCCGGAAATTTCGGGCTCGGCGTGCACGACCTGAACGCGATCAAGGTTTCGACGTTCGAAGTTTGAAGCGCGTCTGGCGTCTGGCGTCTAGCGTCGGCGGAGCATTTGTCACGTCCTTCTTCTGGCCCCTAGGCTCGCATAGCGCTTGGCCGCTCGCGCGTTCGGTGACGCGACGGGCGCCTGTTCACCCCTTCGGGTGTCACGAAGCGCGGCGGTCAGTTCTAACGTGGCCGCCCGTCGTTCGAAAACCGTGATCAGCCGCGCGAATCGGCTGATTTTGTTTTATTTCCGGGCGGGCGGACCCACGCCTCGACGGGCGCGACCGCGCGCAGAGAGAAAAGAGATCTGACAAGCGGGTCGGGTATTGTTTAGGCCCCAGCGCGCTTTCAGGAGCGCGCGCGGCGCGGCTGAGTCATGATTCTGCGTCGTGCCGCGTATGATGGGCGTGCGCTCTGTGCTCTCGTTTCCGAGTTCCGGGAAGTCGCTCATGCACGTGTTTGGGGCGGCGTTCGTGCTCGCGGCTTGTGGTGGCGGCGCGCAGACCGCGAATTTGCCCGCTGCTCCGCCGCCCGCTGCTCCGCCGAGCCCCGCGCCTTCACCCGCGAGCATCACGCCTGCGGAGCCGGGCGGCAATGCCGCGGATCCGCACGAGGCCGCGCTCACTCGTTTGCTCAACACGCCATGGGGTGGGCGTAACGACAAAGCCGATCTGGTCCACGTGCCATTGCCCGATTGGGAGAATTGGAAGCGCGTGCGCTATTTCGGCGTCGAGCACTTCGTCGGCTTCCGTTACGGAGACGAACACCACGCAATGGCGCTCGCGTTCGTGCAGGATTTGCCGCCCGGCACCCCGGTGAAGACGGACACCTGCATTCGAGCGTTTGAGAATTGGGGTTTGCCGCAAACGCATGCCTTCGACGTGAAGTTCAGTCCCTTCGAATCGCATTTTGCCAAATGGCAAAACCAAATCTTAGAAACGCGCAGCGTCGATGGGCGCGTGAACCTAGGCTTTACTTCCGCGGAGTTCTCGGGCGCGTGGGCCGCGTATCCGGCTTATCCGGACGCATGTCTGATTTTCGCGATCGCGGTCCCGTGGCGCGATCACAAGGACCTGGCCGAAAAATTGCGCGATCGCTGGGTGAGCGAGGGCTTTCCGATGCTGCAAGTGACGAGCGCAATCAAGCCCGAGCGCGAGCATAAATAGCGGGTCTCGGCCGACCGCGCCGCCGCCTCTTGACCGCGCGTCGTCGCGCGACGAATGCTGCGCGGCAAAATGTCGAAGCATCGTTCGTGGCGTGGGCGTCATTGGGGAACTTTAGCGGCGCTGGTTGGCTCGGGCGCGGTCTGCGTCGCCAGCTGCTCGGACGACTCGACGCGCAAGCACGTGCTGATCGTGGATGCCGGCAACGAGGCTGCTGCGGGCGCACCCGACGCGAGCGGTGGAGCCTTCGGCATGCCCGAGTCGAGCGGCGGAGCCGCGGGCGCGCCGATCGAAGCCGGCGGCGCCGCGGGCGAAAGTAGCGCTGGAGCCGCGGGCGTGTCGAGTGCTGCTGGCGCGGCGGGCTCGGCAAGTTGCGCAGACACCTGCGTCACGGGT
The DNA here is from genome assembly GCA_036500245.1 of Polyangiaceae bacterium. GTDB lineage: Bacteria > Myxococcota_A > Polyangia > Polyangiales > Polyangiaceae > PMG-095. Next base: position 4,048 of record DASYCL010000911.1, read on the forward strand.
GGCTGTGTGTTTGACCAATGCTTGCCCGCACTCACGATCGCGAACGACATCAACTTGAGCACCACGGCGCTGACCGTCGGCCGGACTTGCGCCGAGGCGCCGGCCTATTCCGTGCTTGCGTTGAGCGGTTCGGTCGTCACGCTCTCGGACGCGCCCGCCGCCGGATGCGTCAGCGCGGGTGACGAGTTCTTGCTGATCAACCTACAGGGCACGGACGCGGCGAACGCTAACGTCGGCAACTGGGAGCTCTTGCGACTCGGCAGCGCGGCCGGCAAAGCTCTGACATTTTCTACACCAATCACGGGCTTTTACGGCAACAGCGCGAACAACAACAATAATCTCGGCCTGGCTGCGACGAATCAGCGCGTCGCGTTGATTCGTGTGCCTCGCTTCGGCCATCTGATCGTGAACGCGGGCGTGACCGTGACTGCGAACGCGTGGGACGGCGTGCTCGGTGGCGTGTTGGTTTTGCGCGCGGGCAAGCTCGATCTCGGAGGCACTCTCAGCGCCGCGGCGCTCGGCTACCGCGCCGCGCGCTGGAGCATGGACGCTTCTACGTGCTCCAACAACGTGCCGACCGAGGCCGGCGAATCGATTGGCGGCACCGGCACCGCGAGCACGCTGCACAACCTCGGCGCATCCGGCGGGCTCTCGGCGCTCAACAATGTGAGCTTCAACAGCGACAACGTCGTGCTCTCGACGCCGGGACACGCGCAGGCCGGCGTGGTCGGTTTCAATGGTAAGGGCCGCACCATCGGCGAGCCCGGTGCCGCCTACGGCTCGGCCGACGCGACGCAGCTCACGCTCGGCTCCGGCCCCGGCGGCGCGCTCGAGTGCACCACCGCTCCGACCGCGCCGACGCCGTACTTGTACGTCGGCAATGGCGGTCAAGCTGGCGGTATCGCGTTCGTGCTGGCCGACGATTTGAAGGTCGCAGCCGGCGGCGCGATCAGCGCTTCACCACCCGACGCCCCGCGCGACATCACCTTCTCCGGCGGTTATGTGTTCGTGCGCGGCACCACGCTCGCGCTCGGCGCGAATCGCGTGACGGCACTCGGCTCGACCGGCACAGTTCCGCTTGGTCCGGACGTCGGAATGACCAACCAAGCCAGCCCAGGCTACGTCGTGCTCGACGCCGCTACCGTCACCGGCACCACGAACCCGAGCGCGCACTGGCTCGGGCACTAGGACTAACGCCCGTTCGCCTGCGCCTTGCTTCAGCTGCTCGAGCCGCCGATCGCCGCCGCGGTGAGACACGCGAGGTGAATCGTCACCGCGACGATCCAAATCAAGGAACGCGTGTGCAGCTTGCCGTGATAACCCCAAAATGGCGCGAGTGGTGGGATCACGAACGCAAGTAAGCCGCGGTGCCACGGCCCGAGCCGCGCTAGGCCGACACTCAGCGAAACGTGTGCGGAGAGCAGCACGCCGGCCGAGAGCACGAGCACGATGATCAGCGCGAGGTCCACGTCGGGCTGAAAGATAACTCGGTCTCGGCGCGTTCTGGTTTGGAGTTCAGCGGATTTCGGCGTGAGGCGCACTGGTAGCTCGCGGTCATTCCCTTCGCGAGCGGGAACTAAACGCCGCGCGAAGTTGTCCTGTTAGAAAGCGGAAATTCAGGCTAAATGCCGCAAATCGCGGGTTTGGCGTGCCGCCCCGCCACCCTGCTACACTCCCAAACCGTGCGCTCCTCCTCTCTCTTGCTCGCGGCCGCGCTGACCGGCTTGCTCCTTCCGCTGCCGCTCGGGCTGCACATCGCTCACGCCGACGGCGGAAACAGCCGGCCCGACACCATGCCCGTGAGCGAGATTCACGCCGGCATGAAGGGCTACGGGTTGACCGTGTTTTCCGGCACCAAGCCCGAGCGCTTCGACGTCGAAGTGATCGACGTGCTGAAGAATTTCCGACCCAGGCAGGATCTGATCCTGATCAAGACGAAGCACCCGCGGCTCGAGATCACCAAAGTCGTCGCGGGCATGAGCGGCAGCCCGATTTATCTGAACGACAAGATGATCGGCGCGTACGCCTACGGTTGGTCGTTCGGCTCGGAGCCCGTGGCGGGCGTGACGCCGATCGCGAATATGTTGAGCGAGCTCGCGCGACCGTTGCCGAACACAATCGACGGCTGGCCGCTCAAGTTCATGCCGCAGCCTGCGAACGCCGGAAACGCCGCGAAACTGCCGCGCCACGCCATGAACGATTTCGGCGAGCGCTACCAAGGCAATCTCGCCAAATATGATCTACGCGAGCACGCGGCCCAGCTCGCACGCAGGCTCGGCACCACGGACGCGCACGGCGCGAGCGCGCTGACACCGGTTTCGACGCCGATTTTGCTGGGCGGCATGAGTCAGCGCTCGGTCGCTTTCGCGCAGCAAATGCTTTCGCCGCTCGGGCTCGAACCGCTACAAGCGGGCGGAGCGGGCGCACAAGATCCGAACGCGCCGACGCGCTTCGTCGACGGCGGCGCGATCGGTGTGCAGCTGATCCGCGGTGACATGAGCGCGATGGGCCTTGGCACGGTGACACGCGTCGAGGGCGACAAACTCGTCGCGTTTGGCCACCCGATGAGCGAGCTCGGCGTGACCGCGCTGCCGACGTCGATCGGACGCGTGATCTGGTTTTTGGCGAGCGATCAGCGCAGCTTCAAAATCGGCATGGCGGTGCGGAACGTCGGCACGTTGGTCAACGATCGCCAATCGGCGATCGTGGTTTCGCAAGGCACCAAGGCGCCGGTAATTCCGGTCAAAGTCAGCATTCACGGCGCGCCCGGGTTCTCGAGCTCGACTTGGAACTTCGAGGTCGCGCACGATCGCTTTCAGACTCCGTCTTTCACCGCGGTCGCGCTCGGCAGCGCGCTGCAAGAAGTCGCGAACGAGCATCAAGATGTGAGCTGGACCGCGACGAGCGTGCTCAAAATCAAGGGCTTCCCCGATCTCGTGGTGCAGGACTACGGCGTCTCGATGGGCGGCACGCCCGAAGCCGGCGAATTCGCGCGCTCGAACTTAGTGCGCGCAATGGGCGCGATCCTGAACAATCCCTGGCAGCCCGCGATCATCGAGGGCGCGACGATGGACGTGCAGCTCCACTACGCGCGCGACATCCTGCGCCTGCGCGGCGCCGAGCTGCTCGAGTCGGAGATCGATGCCGGGCAGCCGGCAAGGGTACGTCTCACGCTGGTGCCGTTTTCAGGGCCGGAAATCACGCGCGTGGTCTCGGTGCCGATCCCGGCGCACCTCGCAGGACAAACCGTGAACCTCGAGATCGAACCGGGCTACACCGAAGATCGCGATCAATCCGCGCCGGACACGCTCGCGGAGATGATCAAAAATTTCCAAGATCCGGTCTACCCGGCCAAATCGGTGGTCGTCACGTTCAACACGGGAGACGCCGGCGTGACGTTCAAAGGTCATGTCGCCAAGGATTTGCCGCCGGGCGCCTTGGACGCGATTCGCCCCGAGACGTCGTCCGTCTCGCCCGAGACATTTCAAACCTCGACGCGCATCGTCGTCGATTTGCCCGAGTTCATGGTGGGCCGAGATCGCGTGGCGGTCGCGGTGCGCCCGGTGCTGCGCTGAGCTTCCACGATCGCCGAGCCTGAATTCCCCGAGTGAAACACGGATAGTCCTATGAAACGCCTCCTTCGCAGCTCTGTTCTTGGTTTTGGTTTGATGTTCGCGGTGCACGCGGCCGCGGTCGGCACACGCCACTTTTCGCTCGAGAAAGCCGCTGACTTCAAAGGCGGCGATCTGAAAGGCGTCGCGGTTGACTCCGCGGGTCACGTGCGCGCCGGCTTCAATCTCGGCGCGGTGCCCGTCTTGCAAGGCACCGCGATTTGGTCGGCCTTGCCGATGCGCGACGGCTCGGTGCTGCTCGGTACCGGCAACGAAGGCAAATTGCTCAAGCTTCAAGGCGGCGCGGTCAGCGTGCTCGCTGAAACCAAGGCGCTCGTGGTCACTTCGCTGGTCGAAGCTTGGGGCGGCACGGTCGTGCTCGGCACCTTGCCGGACGGCAAAGTGATGAAATGGGATCACGGCAAATTGTCGGATCTCGCGACGCTCAAAGGCACCGAGCACG
>DASYCL010000912.1:0-8488 GCA_036500245.1 Polyangiaceae bacterium
ATCCCTCGTCCGAGCTCGAAGAGCTACGTCGCAGCATCGACGATTTGGATGGCCGCATTTTGGAGTTGGTCGCCGAGCGCGTGCGAGTTGTGCTTGCCGTCGGCCAATACAAACGCAGAAACAACATCGTCGTGTACGACCCCGAGCGCGAGCGATGCATGCTCGATCGGCTGTGCGCACGAGCCAAGCATCCGCTCGATGCGGAGACCGTGCGTCGCATTTTCGAGCGTTTGATCGACGAATCGCGGCGCATCGAGCAACACAGCATCGCGCCGCCTCCGCCCTGAGTTCGCTCGCTCGGGCTGAGCGCCTATCCGATCGGCGCTCAATGTAGCGTGTGCCACTGACCGTCATGTTCGACGCGTGGCACTTCGACTTCGAGCTTGGGCGGCGGAACTTGCGCCGCTTGTGGCTCTGGACCACGCGCGAGCACGATGTGCACGCGCGCGGCTTCTTGTCGCGCAGCGAGTCGCGCGCGAATGATGTCTTCGGCGGCCTCGTCGCGCGCCCATTGCTGCAGGGTCAGCTTGTCGCGACGCTTGCGCCGCCGCCATCCCCACACGAAGACGCCCAAGGCAACCACCCAAAAACCAGTGCCGCTCAGCAGAATCGGCCAGAAGGTGTAGCGGTGCGCGACGTCGTCACGCCACTCGAGCTCGAGCCGGTTGAGCTCGATGCCGTACGAGACGAAGACCGCGCGATCGAAGCTTTCACCTTCGCGCAGGTGCTGGATCAGCGCGTGAAAGCGATGTGCGTCTTCCCGGCGCACGAGAAAGCGCACCACGTCGACCGCTTCGGCGTAGGCGAGGTTGGCGCGCGTTTCGTCGTCGGGGAACACGCGCTCGAGATCGCGCAATGGAATCAAGGAACCGCCGATGCTCGACATCGCGAGCGGCATCATGCGCCCGAACGACGATTCACCGGAGGCGAGCACCGCAAAGCCCTCGTTGAACCAACGCGGAATTTCGCGACCGCTGATCGCGTCCCCGAGCGCGACGTGCGCGAGTTCGTGCCGGAAAACTTCGCCCAAATCTTGTTCGGTGCCGGGATGTACCGGCGTGAGCGTCAGCAAAATCAAACCGAGCTCGGAGTACGTGACGCCCGCCGCGTACTTCGGGTACGGCGCGCCGGCAGGTGCGAAGGTTTCCATCTCACCGGGCGTGCGCGCGATTTCGACGCGCACGCTGGACAGCGCCGGAAAGCCGAGTCGCTGGATCAATTCGTGACGCACTGCATCTGCCTGCGCGATCAGCGGCTGCACGCGCTCGCGACTCGACGGGTGATAGATGAAACGAATCCAACCGCCGTCATAGCTGTTGAACCCCGCCGGCACGGGCGGCATGTGGAGCGCTCCGCTCGCTGTACGCGGCGCATCCGCGACGGACGACGGCAAAGTTTGCACCGTCGACGCAGCGTCCGCCGAATCATCCGGCACGGGCGCGACGATTCCGGGCGCCTCCAACTCAGTCGTGCCTTGCCGCACGCCCGCGCTGTCTCCTGGCAATGCCGAAGCCGGCACCGCGAGGAGCAAGCACAGGAACAAGATGACTAGCCGAGCGGCAGCGCGACTCATCACGCTCCGAAATATGGCGCGGCGGACCTTAGCCGCCAAGCCACTGCAGCGGCCAATGCAACACCGGGCAGCGCGCGGCGAGCTCGGCTTGCATCGACGGGGTGCGGCCGAGACACACCCCGACCGTAACCACCGCAAGCCACGCCGCAAGGCCGAAACCCCGCGCCCGCCGCAACACGACTGCCGGAACCGGCACCCATGCGGCCAGCGTAGCGAGCCCGAGGACGCGCAAAGCGTCGAAGAAACCGGTGCGGAATGCGGGATCGCCGCTCAAGCCGCGCGCCAAGCCGAGCAAGAGCGCGGCGGCCCCCAGTGCAGTCAGCCCGAAGATTGCGATGCGAGCGAGCAATCTCCGCGTCGTAGCCTGCTCACCCGCCCAGGTGACGAGTCGACCGCTGAGCAAGCTCGAGCCGACCACGATCGCGCCGGCGATCACGGCGAAGGTGACGCCGCCGAGCGGGCGATGGTGCGTGCTGGTTTTCAACATCGTCGCAAAGGGTACGAGCAGGGCAGCGGACGCGAGCATGCCGATGGTCAGCGCGCGCGTGAACCGACTCGGGGGCTCGGCTGCAGCGAGTGCCGCCGAGAGCGGCGCCATGACGAACGCAGCACTCGCGAACAAGACGAGAAAGGCTTGCCCAATCAAACCAGACTCGACGCGCGCGGCCGCGGGCCAGGCAGCGAGCGCGGCGGCGACTAGTCCGGTGAGAAATCCGGCGCGCGCTTTCACACCGGTCGAAGCTCCAAGCGCACGCGCCCTGCGGCGTGCTCGGGGACGTAGCCGTTGGCCAAAAACCAGCGCACCGCGCGCGCCAAGGCTTCACGCGCCGGGCGATGTTCGTAACCGAGTTGCGACTCTGCTTTCGCACTCGTCACGTACGCGTACGAGTCGACGTAATCACGCGCGAGTCGCGACGTGATGCGCGGCTCGCCGCCGCGCAGCCGCGCGTGCCATTCGAAGAGCAGGCCAGCGAATTGCATCAAGCCTTTGCTTTTCGGCGCGCTCGGTTCGGCGAGGCCGGTCAAGTCGCACAATGTTTCGAAGATCTCGCTGAACGTGAGGTTGACGCCACCGAGAATGTAGCTTTCGCCGATCGCGCCGCGTTCCATCGCGAGCACGTGTCCGTTCGCCACGTCGTGGACGTCGACCACGCTGGTGCCGCCGCGCGCGACTGGAAAATGACTCGTCGGTGGCGTCTTCAAGTACTCGAGCAAGAGCCGGCCGTTTGGCGTCGGTTTCCAATCGCCGGGGCCAGCGACCGTCGAGGGCAAGACGCGCACGATCGGCGCGCCCTCCGCGACGAACTCGCTGACGATCTGGTCGGCCGCGACTTTAGCCGCGAAATATGCTTCGGGATCGTCGAGGTTGAACTCGTGCGTTTCGTCGATTGGTTCCGGCGTGTGCGAAACCCCGAGCACGCTCGCGCTGCTCGTCACGACGATTTTCTGGATCTTGCGACGCTGCGCGGCAAGCAGCGTCGCGCGCACGGCTTCGAGCGTCGGCGCGATGACTCGCTCTCGGTCACGATCCCAGAGCTTGAAGTTCGCTGCGACGTGATAGAGCCGAGAGCAGCCGGAGAGCGCCGCAAACACGCTCTGCTCGACGCGCGCGTCGCCGACCGCGACCTTGAAGCGATCCGCCGGCAAGCCCTCGAGCATCGACAAATTCGAGCCGGGTCGAACCAACGCTTTGACCGACTCGCCGCGCGCGAGCAGCACGCGAACCAAGTGCGAACCGATGAAGCCGGTCGCGCCAGTCACGAGCGAGAAAGACTGCATGCGCGGCTTCGTACACCCAAAGAGCGGCCGCGTCAGCTCGCCGGAACGCGCGGTTTTTGCGGCGCGGCGGGCTGCGCGCGGCCGCACGCGCCGCCGCTGCGTCGAAGCACGGCGTCGGCGGCTTGCTTGGCTTGCTCGGGCGCACCTTTCGCGCGCAGCGGCGCGAGCCGCGTCGCCAAATCGAGCGGGTGCAAGTCCCCGAGCGCGAGCAGCGCGGCTGCGCCGATCATGTGCTGATTCGCGTCGGCAAGCGGATCGGCGAGCTTCTGTGCGTACTTCGTCAGCGTCGGCAGTGAGCTCGTGTCGCACAGCGCGGCGAGCGCTTGCGCGGCAGCGGCGCGCACCAGTGGATGCTCGTCCGCATCGGTCAAGCGCTCGCGAATTTTCGGCAATTCGCCGGTCGCGTGATGCGCGCCGAGCGCGATCAACACGTGCGCGCGAACGTGCGGCGAGTCGTCGCTCAACGCATGCGCCAGCGCCGGCTCGGCGACGCGCGTATCCACCGAATCAGCCAGCGCGTCGGCCGCCGCGATGCGCACGAGCGGCCATTCGTCATCGCTCAAACGCTGCGCGAGCTCGGGCGCGGCGCTCGGCAGAGTCGCGGCGGCGCGCACCGCGGCTTCGCGCACGCGCACATCCGAATCGGTCAGCGCGCGCGTCAGCTGCGGCGCGAAATCGGCGGGATCTTTCAGAGCTGCCAGCGCTTGCGCGCGAAAACGCGGGTCCGGATCCGAGTTCAAGCCTCGAGCGTACGAGGCACGCACGGCGGGATCCTTGACCGCGAGCTCCGCGCTCGGTTCGAGCAGCAGGAAGCGCGTACGAAAGCCGGCGCTCGGCGTCATCAAACGCGCGACTGCCGCGCCGGCGAGCGGTTGAAAATCAGTAATGCGATCGCCGAGCGAGCGCAGCACCTCGACGAGCAGTCGCTCGCTCGACTTGGGATCGGCGAGCACGGCTTCGATTTTTGGTTTGGCTTGCGCGGCGAGACTCGCTCGCGCAAGGGCGACACGCAGGGCGGCGCGACGCGGCCGCGAGTCCACGTCGAGCAGCGACGCGATCACGTCCACACATTGTGCGGGATCCGCCAGCAAGAGCTCACCCAAAATCTCGAGCTGATCGCCACCGTGCGCTTTTTTCGCTGCTTCCGCCAAAAGCGGCGCCGCAGCCTTGCCGCAACGGCGAATGTGATCGCGCGCGTGGATGCCCTGCGCCTGGGACGCGCCGCTCAGCACCGACAGATAGACCGGCACGCTCGTTTCGCAAGGCGCTTGATCCAAGAGCTCCAGCGCGACGCGCCGGCCACCTTCGTCGAGCGACGTAAATGCTTGCGCGACCGCGTCGAACGCTGGCTGCCCTTGCGAACGCAAGATCGCTTCCGCCGCCTGCGCGCGTTCGCCACCGCCGGCGAGTGCTGCGACGAGCGCCGGCACCGAAGCCGAGTCGAACTCCGTGCGCGCGCTGAGCTCGGAAAATGTCACGCGCGCATGCGGATTTTCGTCGAACGCGCTTTCGGTGACGAGCGCGAGGCAATCGCCCTGAATCGGCGCATCCAATTTGATCGTGTACTTTGCGCCCGGGAACTTCCACGCATCTTCCGGCATCGTGACGAGCGTGAGCTGTTTGTTCGACGCGAGCCAAAACTCGCGCGGCGCGACGCCGTTTTCGAGCTTAGTCGTCGGCGGGCGCACGACCAGATCTAAGCCTGAAATCGGCAATTCCGGCGGCACGTCGAAGAGCACGAACTCGCCGCGCCCGGCTCCACCGCGATTCTCGGCCCAAGACGTCTCGGGGTTGCCGTCGGTGAGCGCGCCCGGGCTGCCAATCGCGCTCGTAGCAGCGACCGCGCGAATCACGCCGCTACGCGCCGCTGCTTGATTTGCGTCGGCGCGCGTTGCCGTGACGTGATGGGCGTGCTCGCGTTCTTCTGCGGACAAGCGCTGAACCTTTGCTGGGTGCAGCTTCAAATCCGTATTCAAGAGCAACTGCGGTGCGAGCAACGCCGGACGGCCGCACAGCGAAAGATCTTCCTGTACGTCGCCGATCACGATGCTGTGCGCGCCGCTTTCGTCCGCCGGGGAAATCTCGACACGTTTGCCGCGACGCATACCATCTTCGCCCGCGACGAAACCGGTGGGCCCAGAAAAAATCACGCTCGGTTCGCCGGCACCGAGTGGACCCACGAGCACCGCGTGAAAGCTTCGGCCCGAGTGAGCATCCGTCACGGCCACGACGATCGCGCGATGCCCCGCGCCAATCCCAACGACCGAAAACTGCGCGCTTGGAATCGACGGGCGAAGCTCGGCGGGAAAAGAAATTTCGGTTCCGCGATCGACGCTGCATCCCGGTGCGCTGCACGGCGCAGCACGCAGCGCCCCAGCCGCGTCGAACCCCACCGCGATACCGCTTTGTCCGGCACCCGGCGGCGCGAACGCGACGACATTGGCTGCATGCGCCAAGGAACCGAAGCTCGCGCAAGCGAGCACTGAGCCGAAGAATACGGCGAATTTCAGCTGGATCTTTTTCATACCTCGATCCCAGCAGCGGCCGCGTCGACCCCGAGCGCGCGCAGGACTTCGCCGAGCCGCGGGCGCGGCACGGACACGCGCGTCGGCATGCCGCCGCCGAGGTTCAGCAGCGTCACGAAGTTCAAGCCGCTGTCGAAGCGCGCCGCGACGCTCACGTTGTCTCGATCGACGACCACGCTCACCCGTTCGCGCTCCTGACCGAGCAAGAGCAAGAGCGTCTTGTCCACGCGCGCAAAGTCCGAGCCGAGGTCGAGATAAGCGACTCCTGGCGAAAGCCGCATGTAGCCTTCGGCGCGACGCCGCGTTTCGCGTTCGATCGGGATCAAATCTTCGGCCGCTCGATCGATCGGTTGCCATAGCGATTCGTCGCCGAGCCCGGTTGCGAGGTGCCGCACGATCAAGCCGAAAAGCCCTTCGTCTCGCGGCCGCGCCCGGAGCGCGCGATCGAAGCGATCGGCGACGCGGCTCGGCGTGCCGAGGCGCGTGTCGATCGCGCGCGCGTCGTCGTCACAGCCGGGGTAGGGCTCGACACCGCGGCGAATCCATTTTGCCGCGCTGGCCAAGCCGTCGAAATCCGTGTGGCACACGATCGTGTCGACGTCGCCGACGCGCGCGACCAACGCTTCGCTGATCATTTCCGGGCAAGCGCCGTGTTCGGCTTTGGTCGAGAGCACGAAGCGCGGATCGTTTGCGTAGTTCACGTGCGCTTCGTGATCGTGATGATCGACCCACGCGCGCAGCCGATCGCCGAGGCCTTCGATGAAGGGCAGGGTTATCTTGGGGAAACCACCGCCGCTGCCGGCGCCCGCGAAGGCGATGTCCAGCACGACAACGCGCCCCGGCACTTGCACCGGTCTCGGCAATTTACGCGGCGTTCCGAAGGCCAGGGTTTGCATCGAAGAGTGCGGGCGCGCGGCGAAGGCGCAATCGGGCTACTATCACTTATCCGCGGAAGGGCACATGAGATTGCGTCAAGAGTCATGGATCAGCCGCGCAGGCGCGCTCGCAGTCGCGGGCACGCTGTGCTCGGCCGTGCTTGGATTGTTCGCGTCGCGCGAGAGCGGTGAGGCACGAGCGCAGCCCGGTCCGCCGCAGGCGCCGACCACGCAATGTAGCCTGCGCGGCCAAGTGCAAATGCCAGCCGACACTCCCATCACGGGTTTGCTCGGCGGCCCCATCGCGCGCTTCAGCGGCGCGCCCACCCGGCTCGTGATCAGCGATTTTCCGAGCGATGCGCAAGGCAAAGCCGAGATTCAAACCGGCTTCGGCGCGGGTTCCTTCCGCATTCGCGGCTTCGTCGCCGCAGCCCAATTGCCGCTGTTCGCGGTCGCGAATTTGGCGGTCGCGCCCGGACATGTCTGGATTGCCGCGACCCGCGCCGTGACCTTCGCGGGTTCGGGCTCGGCGCGGTTGCGCGTCGAAAAAAAGCTCACCGCTCCGTTCGACCAAACCTTCCACGCGACCGTCGCTTGCGGCGCGCTCACGCTCGAAGCTGCAACTCCGAGCGGCTTTTCAACGCCTGGCAATGCGCGAGGTTATGAGCTCAAACAAGCTTCCGTTGATTTGTATGCCAGCGCCGACAGCGAAACTCCGATCTTCACGCTGCACCGAGCGCCGAGCGTCGACGCGGTGTTGTTCTTCAGCACCGAGAAGCACGGGGCCGCCGTGCGCGTGCAGTATCGCGGAGAAGTCATCGTCGATGCCTGGGTCAAAGCGAGCGCGCTCTCGGCGTTGCCACCCGGCGAAATGATCGACCAACTCGCGCCATCGAGCAGCGAGCGGAGTGCGCCGCAAATGGCATTCCAAGGCCCGCTCAAGTCGGTCCGGCCGAACAAGGAAATTCCTTTGCGCAGCGCCGCGAAGGACGGCGATCCGGTGATCGGCTGGATCGAACCCGGCGCCGACGCTTATGTGCTCGATCAAGTCGCGGGTTGGGCCAGCGTCGTGCCCAAAGCGATGAACGTGCTGCCGCCACAGAACGGCCATTTTTGGGCCAAGTCCAGCGACCTGGGCCTGTAGCGCGCAGACTTTTCAGCGTCTTTCACCGCGCGCCTACCGCGCCCGGCGGATGATGTTAGGTTTTGCGAACTTTGGTCGACATTTCACTGATTCAGAAGGCCCTCGGGCACCCGCTCGATCGCAGCGATTTTCCTCTGCTCGGCAAAAAATACGAAGGCAAGGTGCGCGACAATTACACGACCTCCGACGGCCGGCGCGTGATCGTCGTGACCGATCGCATCAGCGCGTTCGATCGCGTGCTCGGCACGCTGCCGCTGAAGGGCCAAGTGTTGAACCACGCAGCCGCGTTTTGGTTCGACAAGACGCGCCACGTCGCGCCGAACCACGTGCTCTCGGTGCCGGATCCGAACGTGCTCGTTGCAAAAGAGTGCGCGCCGTTGCCGGTTGAAATGGTCGTCCGCGCGTACCTCACGGGCACGACCTCGACCAGCATTTGGATTCACTATGAGCGCGGCGAGCGCGAGTTTTGCGGGCATCGCCTGCCCGATGGCTTGAAAAAGCACGCGCGCTTGCCGGAGCCGATCCTCACGCCGAGCACCAAAGCGCCGAAGGGCGACCACGATATTTCCGCCTCGCGCGCCGAGATCCTGGA
>DASYCL010000913.1:0-2939 GCA_036500245.1 Polyangiaceae bacterium
ATGGCTATCAGGACGAGGACGGCTGCCCGGAGCCCGACAACGATGGCGACGGCATCCCCGACGTCTCCGACAAGTGCCCGAACGAGCCGGAAGACAAAGACGGCTTCGAAGATCAAGACGGCTGCCCCGATCCCGACAATGACAAGGACGGCATCCCCGACGCGCGCGATTTGTGCCCGAACGAGCCCGAAACCGTCAACGGCTACGCCGACAACGACGGTTGCCCGGACGAAGACCAGGTACGCGTCGTCGGCGACAAGATCGTGCTCGATGATCGCGTGCACTTTTATGTCAATAGCTTCGTGATCCGCAAAGTGAGCTATCCACTGCTCACGCGGCTCGCGAAGTTGATTCAAGATCATCCCGAGTACGTGCACGTGTCCGTCGAAGGCCACGCCGACGAGCGCGGCCCGGCAAACTTCAACCAGAAGCTGAGCGAGGATCGCGCTCGCGCGGTGCTCGAGTTCCTGGTCAAGCAAGGCATCGCGGCGGATCGCCTGAGCTCGATCGGTTATGGTGAGAGTCGCCCGCTCGTCGACAAGACCAGCGAATATGCGCTGCTCTTGAATCGTCGCGTCGAGTTTACCGTCACGCGCCAACGCAAAGCCGACGGTTCGCCGTTGGTCGGCGCGCCAAGCCTCAATCCGACCATGGGCGTCGACGACGGCGCGCCGGCAGACATTCCGGTGCAGAAAGCGCCGCCACCTGCCGCACCCACACCGGCGCCGGGGGCAACACCGGGAGCAACACCCGCGCCGGCTGGTTCGAGCGGCGGCGACGCGAAAGGCGGCGTAAAATGAGCAGAATGCAGCCCTCGCGCCTTTTGTTTTGGGGTGCACTGATCGCGCTCGCGTTTCCCGCCGCTTGCGGCAGCAGCGGCGTGGTCGGCGGCGAATGTCGCGCGAGCTTCATCGACTGCAATGGGCGCTGCGTCGACGCGCAGAGTGATCCCGACAACTGCGGCGCTTGCGCGCACCAGTGCGACGACGGCGTGGTCTGCGAAAGCGCGATCTGCGGTGGCTTCCCCGATGGCTCTGCCGGCGCCGCGGGATCGTCTTCGAGTGCGGGCAGCGCGGGCACGAATGGCGTGGCGGGCGAGGCCGGCGAAGGCAACGTCGGTGATGGCGGTCCGAACGGCGGCAGCCAGAACGGCGACGCGGGTGACAGCGGTCCGAGCGATGCGTCACACGACGGTGACGCGAGCTGCGGGCCACCGCCCTACGATCGGCCCGAAGCGTGCGGCGATTGCGCGACGCAATGCACCGGCAACACGCCGATCTGTTCGCCGGACGGCATGGGCAGCTTCACGTGCGTGCTGAAGTGCGATCCGCCACTCGTGCTGTGTGGCAACCAATGCGTCGATTTGAATATCGATCCACTGCACTGCGGCAGCTGTCCGAACGTGTGCCCGTCCGGGATTTGTCAGGGCGGAAAATGCGTCGGCGCGAACGTGGGCCACGTGGTGCTCGCGTGCATGGACTATTCGACGCCCGTCGCCGGCACTCCGCAGACGGTGTTGATGGAAAACTCGGTCTTTCTGCCGATTCGCAACCCAGTGCGGATTTTGACTTACATCGAATTCGCGCCGGCCAACGCGCGCGCGAAGGTCAACCAAGACATTACCTTCGCGGCGAACGCGCGCGGTCGCACTTTCACGATGACGACTTCGGCCGCGTACGCTGACGTGACGGCGAAGCTCAACGTCAACGACTTCGACGTGTTCTTGATCTACGACCAATCGTCGGCGCCAGCAGGCCAGCTCGCCACCGTCGGTTCGGCTTGGCAGACGAGCACGGTGCTGTCGTCGTTCGCGGCGGCCGGCGGCGTGATCGTGGCGCTGAGCGGTGGCACGGGCACGGGCGAGATGGGTCAGCTCTTCACGAATTCGGAGTTGCTCGACGTGAGCGCCGAAACCAGCGTCTCGGGCCAAACCCTGTACAATCGCGCGCCGGCGGACGTGATCGGCGTGAATGTGATTTCTCCGTTTTTGGCACCCAAGAACTCCTGCACCTTCACGACCAGCGCGACGCAAGACTCGGACAACGTGTTCGTGATTCGCGACGCCGCGTCCCCCGCGGTGGGTTCGCCCGTCGTGGTGCACCGCGTGATCGAACCGTGATCTAGCCGGATTGCGCTTCGTTCGGTTCAGACGAGGCGCGTAGAGTGAGTGGCAGGATTTCGGCGCGCATGGCCGTGATTTGCGCGCGTGCGGCTTCCTTCAAGCGCGGCACGTCTGCGTGGGTCATGCCCTCGGTCGAAATGGCTTTACCGATCTCGAGTACGCCTCGCGCGTAGCCGGGGCGCCAATCATGCTTCGACAGTGCGTTGTCCGTGCCGGCGACCGCCATCGGCAGCACGTTCGCGCCGGTGTCGATGGCGAGGCGAAACGCGCCGTCTTTGAAGGTTTGCATTTCGCCGGTCTTCGAGCGCGTGCCCTCGGGGAAAATCATCACGGGCACACCCTGTGCGAGCCACTCCGCGCATTGGTCGAGCGCCGCCTTCGCCGCCGAGGGCGACGCGCGATCGATCGGCACATCCTTCACGAGGCGCATGCTCCAGCCGATGAACGGCAAGTTGAACAGAGAGCGCTTGGCGAGCCACTTCATTTCCCACGGCACGTGTGAGATCAAGAACACGTCCGTGTGCGAGCAATGGTTGCTCACGCATACCGTCTTGCCTGGATTTCGGGGGATCGCGCCGTGAATGCGGAAGCGCCACATGGGTGAGAAGGTGGCCGCGGCCTGGGCCACGCGCCGCAACGTGCGCCCGCTCAAGATCCGTTTCTTGTCGAAGAGAAAAGTCGGCAGATACACGAGCACGACGCAGACCCAACCGATGGATGCGACGAGGAAGAGCTCGATACAGGCGATGATCGCGACGAGTGTGCGCACGTTTGGACCGCGCCGCGTCCTAACATAACCTTCGGCTCGTTTCTCATT
>DASYCL010000914.1:0-4747 GCA_036500245.1 Polyangiaceae bacterium
TCGAATGAGAGGCGAGTAACGAGAACTGACCGACGCGCTTCGTGACACCCGAAGGGGTGAACAGGCGCCCGTCGCGTCACTCGGGGCACGAGCGGCCAAGCGCCAGTTCACGCGCAGCGCCAAAAAAGCAACACGTTGTGACCACTCACAATCAGTAGCCACAAGCCCCCCAGCGGAAACAACCTCTCAAGAAGCGCGCTTGGCAACCAGCGCACCAAGCCGCGATTTGGCTGTCTTAAACGCGATTTCGCCTTGATCAATGCCGAGCCAGGTGCGACCAAGGCGTTCTGCGACGACCAGCGTGGTGCCTGAGCCGCACATCGGATCGAGCACGCGGCTCGTGGGCAGCGTTGAAGCGCGCAGGATGCGTTCGAGTAACGTTTCTGGTTTTTGGGTGGGATAGCCAGTGGCTTCGCGGATCAGCGGAGTGTTGGCGCGCATCGACGGACAGTCGAGCCAGACGCTGCCGATGCGCCGGCCTTCGTCCGCGTAGTAACGGTAGGTTTTGCCGTTCACGACACGGTCGCGATAGTTCCGCCCGCTCGCGTCCACGTTCGTGAAGTGCATGCTCAAGCTGGTCGCGGCGTGCCGTTCGCGCAGCGCTGGATCGTCGCCGTTCCAGATCATGGTTTTGCCGCGCGCGAACACGAGCAGCGTCTGATGCGTGACGCTCGGGCCGCTCCTGCGCTTGCCGCCGTTGCCCGGCACCCAGATGATTTCACCTTGAAACGCGCTGCGGCCGAACACGCGATCGGCCAGCACTTTGGCATCGTGCACGGCGCGGTGATCGAGGTGGAGCCAGAGACTACCGTTGTCGCTCAATGCGTCGCGCACGACTTCGAGTCGCGGTTCGAGCACGGCGAGGAATGCGTCGAGGCCGCCCCAAGCGTCCCGATAAGCGAGCTCGCCCGAGACGCGTTCCCCCTTTTTTTGCCGTGCGCCACGCGCGCCGCCGGCGTTGAACGGCGGATCCATGTACGCGAGATCGAACGCACCGCGCGCGCCGAGCGCGCTCAAAACTTCGAGGCAATCGCCGCGCACGAGCTCGCCTTGCCCGATGCGGACACTCGCTTTCACGCGCCTCCAGGTTCGACGCTCGGACTCGAGCCGCTCTCGGCGCTTGCGTCCGCGGGCAGCGCGGGCTGGTTGAGCTCGAACGGGTCGTCGCGCGCGATTTCGGCCCAATCTTGGGCATCGAGTGCATGCACGGGCTTGTACGGCGGAAGCCACTCCCAGCGCGGACCACCGCCGCTGCAGCCGGCCACGGCTTCTTCCGGCGAGCAGGCGATGCGCAGGTGCACGTGATCGTCGTGCGGCAAGCTGTCGCTCGGTTGCAACATCACGGTCTCGGCGTGCCAGATCAGTTCCGGCGGCTCACCGAGCGCGCGCGCATGGTCGATCAAGAGCGCTTCGAGATCTCGATGCACGAACATGAACTGCACCCCGATTTCCGGCGAAGTCAGCAGCGAGCGCAAGAGTAGCCACTCTCGGTCGATGTCGAGCCGGATGTATTCGTTTTTTTCTTGGACCAAGGCCAGGCCGTCGCTCTCGAAGCGCACGAAACCCGGGCTCGAAATCGGGACGCCCGACGGTGTTTCGACCAGAAAAAGCAAATCGACGTCGCGACCGCTGCGGTGTGAATCGTGGCCCGGGATGCGGCCGCCGGTCTTCGCCGAGAGATCGCCGACGAAGAGCGGCGCGCCGCCGGGAGCCTTTCGCGCCACGTCCGCCGCGGCTTTTTCGAGCGCGTGCACCAAGCGTGGCCGGCCGAAGTAATGAGTGCCGAGCGGGCGATAGCGCACGAAGCCTTCGCCGCGCACCGGCAGCTCTTCGGCTTCGGTGAGCACGCCGTGGTTCGGCACGCCGACGGTGCCGGACAAACCCGGCGCGAGCGGCGTCGGTGTGCCGAGGCATGCGCACGCGAAGAGGGCGCTCGTCGAGGTGAGCCAGCGGTTCACGGCGCGCGCCCCGGGATCATCGTGCGGATGTCCTCGGCGACGCGGGTGAAGGCATCGCGCGAGGCCATGCCGTCGGCCAGATCGAGCTTGGTGTCGCGCACGGTGAGGTAGCCGTGGTCGATGAAGGCTTGAAATGCGTTCTGCAAAATCGGCTTACTGACCGCTTCCGAGCGCTCGATGGCGCCCTCCAAAAACAAGCGATGGCCGAGCGCGAGTGCCTTCTTCGTCAGCTCTTTCTCCGCGATCGGAGACTTTTCGAGCAGCTCGAGCGCGCGTGCTGCGATGTAATAGCCTTCGATGAAATTCTGCAAAATACCGGCGTAGTGCCGGAGCCAGGTGCGACCGTTCCAGCCGTCGTGGCCTGCGCCGTCGGTGAGCGCGTCGCGTTCGTGCAGGAGCTCGCCCGCGTCGACCATGGCGCTCACGGTGCTCGCAAAGATGGTTTCGAACGGCGCGTCCGCGCGGAAGCGGAATTCGAATTTGAACAGCTTCGACAGCGCTTGCACGCGCTCGCTCACCCAAGCAAATGAAGCCTCGCCCGGCGCGGTGAGCAGCGCCATCGCGACCAAAGCGCGCTCGACGAAGAAATGCACGATGATGTTCTTCGACGTGTCGAGCGCGAGCCGCTTGTTGCGGAGCACGCTATAGGTCGCACCAGGGCCGGTTTTTTTGTTCGAAGCCCCCGGATCGTCGACGTATTGCACCTCGAGGATCTCGGCATCGACGAACATTTGGCAAGCCTCGCGCACGGCTTCTGCGCGCAGTTTGCCGCCCGGCGCGCGCAGCGTTTGGCTCGTGCGCGCGCCCATGCCTTCGGCGACCGAGAGTAGCTTGGCGCAGAAATCGACGAGCTCGGCGTGGCCGATCCCGCGCTGTTCGTGGGACAAGAGCGTGAGCGCGGTGAGCGCGCCGGGCGTGATCGCGGTGACGCGATTGATCTCGTCCATCACGCGGTTGCCGAGGCGCGTGACCAAGCTGCGGCGCTTGGCCGGGCTGAGCGTCGCATCCGGCGGGATCGCGATTTCGCGGCGAATCTCCTCGAACGTGAGGACCGTGCCGACTTGCATGTTGATCGTGCCGTAGCGATGGCGCAAAAGCTCGCTGCTCTTCAGCAAGCCGGCGGCGTCTTCTTTGGTCTTTTCGGCGCCGCGGAGCTCGCGCTCGTAACCTTGGGCTTCGATTACGCGCTCGTAGCCGATGCTGATCGGCACGAAGAAGCATTCTTTGTCCGGGATCGCGAGCGCAGCGTCCGCGATCATGTTGAGCAACCCGAATTTGGGCGCCAGTAATTTGCCGGTGCGGCTGCGCCCGCCTTCGAGAAACAATTCGACCGGGTAACCACTGCGCAACAGCCGGCGCACGTACGCATCCACGACTGCGGCGTACAAGCGATCGCCGCGGAACGAGCGACGAATGAAGAACGCGCCGCCGCGACGGAACACCGCGCCCATCGGGAAAAAATTCAAATTGTCCCCCGCGGCGATCACCGGCAGGGGCAAATTGTGCTGATTGAAGATGTAGCTCAGGATCAAGTAATCGATGTGACTCTTGTGGCTGGGTAAGAGCACGAGCACGCCGTCTTTCGCGGCGCTGCGCAGCCGCTCGATGTCGCTCTTCTCGAACTCGATGCCGGCGTAGATGCGCGTGAACACGCGATCGAAAATCACTTCCAGCGCTTTGATCGTGGTGCGATCGGGCGTGGCTTGGAGCTCGCGCAACATTTCTTTCGCGCGCTGGCGGAGCATGTATTTGTCGGTGCGCTCGTCCGCCAAATCTTCGATCACCGCACGCATCTTCGGGCTGCGTAGGATCTCTTCGCGCACGCGCTCGGGCGGCTTCTCGGCGGGCCCAGTCACGCTGCGCCGCTCGCGCTCGAGTCGGCCGAGCACTGCGTACGTCAAGCGCCGGACCAAAACTGGATCGGGGCTGCCCGGGTTGTCCTTCAGAAACTCGGACAAGTCGATCGGCTCGCCGAGCTTCAGCTCGACGTGTTTGTAGTTGTAGAGAAACTGCGCCACGGTGCGCACCGGGCTCGGCCACTCGCGCGGACCGAGGATGAAGTCGAAGGGCTCGGTGCCGCGTGAGTCCGGAAATTTGGTCCACACGAACACTTGCGGCACGAGCAAAATCGGCCGTTCACGTTTCCTTTGCAGTTCGAACAGCGTGCGCACCAGGCCGTCGCCTTCTTGCAGGCCGCGGCCGCCGCTGGCACCGGCTGCCACGTCGAGCACGCCAGGCGGGCGCTTCAGGAACAGCGCTGCCGAGCCGCCGCGCTCGAGTGCATCTTCGAGCTCGACCGAGCGTGACACGCCGTTGTTCGGCAGGATCGCGTTGAGCCAGCCCTTGCCCATCGGATTCAAAATCCAAAGGCCGAGATCGTTGACGAAGCGGATCTCGGGCAGATGGTGGCGCTTGGTCAGATAATCGAGCGCGAGAAAATCGATGAAATTGAGGTTCCGCAGCACGTAAACCACGGAACTTTGCGAGGCCAGATCGGTGACCGCGCGCACCCACGCGTCGTCGACCTGAATCTTTTCGAAGAAGCGGCGATACACCGCGCGCAGAGCCGGGTTCGGCTCGTACGGTCGGGTCAGTTCGCGTTTCGCCATCGACGGAAAGGAGGCTCGAGAGTTGGAGGCGCGATCATACTTGCTGGGCGCAGCCTGCGCGAGTAGTCGATTGCGGGCTTCATGCTCGAGCGAAGGCTTCTGGTTTCATCGATGCGCGCGGCTTGCCTCGCGACCCTGGCACTTTGCGCCGCGAGCGTCGCCGACTGCAAGAAGAAGCCG
>DASYCL010000915.1:0-3794 GCA_036500245.1 Polyangiaceae bacterium
GTCGATCGAGATGCGATGGACTTGCGATTCTGCTTCGGCCAAGCGCCGAAAGATCGCGCGCGCGAGCCGCTTCGTGCCGGCGCCGAGCGCCGCGACCGCGAGCAAATCGTCGATCTCGCGATAGCGCCGATCCGGTTGCTCGGCAGCGACCACGACGTCGAATTTCGTGCCGCCGATCGCGCCGCCGCGCGCGCGCTTGAGTTCGAGCTCGAAGCCGCCGACGCGCAGCGTCCCCACCGCGTCGCGCACGACCTCGAAGGGCACCCCCAAATCAACCAGCGCGGCGATCGTCATATCCCCAGCGATGCCGCTGAATGCATCCAGAAACAGCACTTTTCCGGCGCCTGCGTGGAGCGGCAATGAATCGCGATGCGCTTCCGGTGCGCCCTCGATCACGACCGCGCGCGTGTCCGTCCCATGCACGTGCGGGTGTGCATGACCGTGGTCCTGCGCATGAGCATGCTCGTGCTGGTGTTCGTGCACGTGCGAGTGGCTATGTTCGTGCGCATGGGTGTGCGCGTGTGCGCGCCCGTCGTCTTCGTCGTCGTGATGGCGGTGGTCGTGATGTTCGTGATCATGATCGTCGTGGTCGTGACCATGACCGTGTGCGAAGATCCGCTCGCCGCTCATCGTTCCACCGTTGTTTTTGCTGACAGCATACGCCCGACGGCCATCGCCGCGCCGAAGCCGTTGTCGATGTTCACGACCGTGATGCCCGACGCGCAACTCGTGAGCATGCCGAACAGCGCGGTGAAGCCGGAAAGCGCAGTGCCGTAGCCGACCGAAGTCGGCACCGCGACGATCGGGGCGCCGATCAGCCCGCCGACGACGCTCGGCAATGCGCCCTCCATGCCCGCAACCACGATCACGGCAGGCGCCGCGCGCAAGTCTTCGAGCTCAGCCATCAAGCGATGAATGCCGGCGACGCCGACGTCGAAGTAGCGCTTCGCGGGCACGCCGAACATGGCCAGCGTCTCGAACGCCTCTTCCGCGACGGGAATGTCGCTCGTGCCTGCGGTGACGACCGCGACGGGTGCGCCTTCTAGCTCCGCGATCGGGCGTTGCACGAGCTTCGCGGTGCGCGCGAGCTTCGAATAGCTGAGCGCGGGCACGGCTTGCAGTAGCTCTTCCGCACCTCGGCCGGCGAGCCGCGTCACGAGCACGTTGTCTCCCGCTTCGATCAAGCGCTGGACGATGCCGATCAGGTGTTCCGGCGCTTTGCCTTCCGCCAGCACGACTTCGGCAATGCCGTGGCGGAGCGCACGGTGATGATCGACGCGCGCATAACCGAGATCCGCGAACGGAAGCGTCGCGAGCTTGCCGAGCGCTGCGTCGATCTCGAGCGACCCGCCTTGCACGGCTCGGAGCAGCTCTCGCAAGCGCTCTTTATCCATCGCGGCTGGTCTAGTCCAGGGTGCCCTGAACGTCGACCCGCGATGGCAAATTTCGCACTGCGTCCCCGCGAAAAACGTGGGAAAGTCTCGTTCCATGCCGGCGCCTGTCACTCCGCTCTTGGGCTTTGCGCTCGGCGTTGCCTGCGCGTGGGCGGCGGCTTCCGACCTCGGGCGCTCGACTTCGGGGCTCGGCGGGCGCGCGCTCTTGCTCACGACCGCGTTCGCGCTGCTCGTGTTCGCGCCAGTCGCGGCTTACTTCGTCGCGTTCGAACCGGATTGGTCCTTTGCTTACTTCGTCGACAGCGAGCGCTTGCCGACCGCGGTGCCGATCGCAGTCGTGCTCTTGGCGGCGGCTTCGGTGCCGGCCGGATTTTTGGCGGCGGTGGCGGATGCGCGCGCGCGCAGGCTGTCGCGCGTCGTGCAGAAGGCGGTAGTTCCGGCGTTTTTTGCGGCCGTATTTTTGTTGGCCACTTTTCCGCGGCTCAGCGTGCACGCAAACTACGCGCAGTATCATGGCGATTTCGGCACGCGCGGCGTCGCCGGTTCTCCGCTCGGTTACGCTGTGATTTGGATGCTCGCCGTGCTCGGCGGCGCCACCGCCTGGACGCTGCGCGCGCTCCAGCGCATGAGCCGCGAAGGCTGAGTCGCAGTAGGCACCCCCCAAAAATCAGAAAGAATGCGATGCAGCACGACGAATCCAAAGAGCTCTTGAAGTTGGCCTCCGAAGTCGTGGAACGCGCACGGCGCGCAGGCGCGGACGTGGCCGAGGCGAGCGCGCGCGGCGGCTCGGAGCTCAGCACACGCGTGCGACTCGGCAAGCCGGAATTGGTCGAGGAAGCCGGCCATCACAGCATTTCGCTGCGCGTGATTCGCGATCATCGTGTGGCGCTCACTTCGACCAGTGACTTGAGCGCGGCGGGCATCGAACGCTGCGTGGCGGATGCGTTGATGCTGGCCGAATTGAGCGAACCCGATCCATTCGCCGGCCCAGCCGAGCCCGAACTACTCGCAAAAGCGCCGTTTCCCGAGCTCGATTTGTTCGACTCCGGGCTCTACTCGATCGACGCCGAACGCGCGATCGAGCAAGCGACGATCGCCGAACGCGCAGCGCTCGAGTTCGATCCGCGGATCAAGTTGAGCGAAGGCGCGACGTTCTCGCGCACGAACTCGACCAGCGCGCTCGTGCTCTCGAGCGGCTTTCAGGCGGCGCTGCGCGGCTCGTACGCGGCGATCACCGTCGCGCCCGTCGCCGAAGACGAAGGCGGCAAGAAGCGGCGCGGGCACTACTGGTCCGCCCATCGCCATCAGTCCGAGCTCGAAGAGCCGGTGTTCGTCGGGCAAGAAGCGGCGCGACGTACGCTCGCGAAGCTCGGCCCGCGCAAGGTTCCGACCCAAGAAGCCGCGGTGATTTTCGATTCGGACGTTTCTCGTTCGATCATCGGCAGCCTCGCGGGCTGCCTGATGGGCGGCGCGATTTGGCGTAAATCCAGCTATTTGATGGAACGCGAAGGCAGCGAGGTCGCAAACTCTGGCGTCACGCTGATCGACGATCCGCTGATCCCGCGCGCGCCAGGCTCGCGCCCATTCGACGGCGAAGGCTTGCCTTCGCGCAAGAACGTCGTGCTCGAAAATGGCGTGCTCAAAATGTTTTTGCTCGATTCGTACAGCGCGCGCAAATTGAGCCGCGCGTCCACCGGCTCGGCCGCGCGTAGCGGCGGCAGCATCTCGTCTTCGACCACGAACTTCGTGATGCAACCTGGCAAGCTGAGCCGCGAAGCGCTGATCGCCAGCACAGAACGCGGACTTTACGTCACCGAAATGATGGGCTTCGGCTTCAACCCGATGACGTCGGATTTCTCGCGCGGTGCCGCTGGCTTTTGGATCGAAAACGGCAAGTTCGCGTTTCCAGTGAGCGAGATCACGATTTCCTCGACGCTCGACGCCATGCTCAAAGGCATCGACGGCATCGCGAACGATCTGAGGCTCATCACGTCGACCGCAGCACCCACGTTCCGCACGGCAAAAATGACGATCTCCGGAAGCTGAGCCGCGCGCGCAGCGAGAGCTCAGTCGTTCGGCGCGCCCGGCGTGGGCGTGCCAGTCGTAAAAGCGCTCGGATCGTCGTCGGGTGACCACGAATGCCGGCGAATCAAGCTTTCTCCAGCGTCCGTCGCGACCGGAGGCAGCGCCGAAACCACGGTCGCACTTTGATCGACGAGCGCGAGCAGTTCACCGCTGTTCGAAAGTCCGGATTTTCCGAGCGCAGGGACACGAATCACGCGCGTGCCCGGAGCGGGCGGCACGTCGCGCGCGCTCGGCGCGAAGTCGTCGCGTGCGATCAGCACGTATTCACCAACGGCGAGCGTCGCTTCGGGAAATGCGGTCGTGCCTCCGCCGTCG
>DASYCL010000916.1:0-2637 GCA_036500245.1 Polyangiaceae bacterium
CGACGCGAGACGCTTCACGGTTTCGGCGCGGTAAGTCGTGCCGGTCGGGTTCGAGTATTTCGGAACGCACCACATGCCTTTGATGCTCGGGTCACTCGCGACGAGCTTCTCGACTTCGGCCAGGTCCGGCCCGCTTTCGTCGATGCCGACGCTGATCATCTCGATCCCGTGGTGCTCGCAGATCGCAAAGTGGCGATCGTAGCCCGGCACGGGACAGATGAATTTGACCTTGCCGCGGCTCCACGGCTCTTTGCTGCCGGGCACGCCGTGCAAGAGCGCGCGCACGACGGTGTCGTGCATCAGCTGCAAGCTCGACGCGCCGCCGACCACGACCTGGGCCGGTGGCGCGCCCAGCATTTCGCCGAAGATAGCTTTCATTTCAGGCAAGCCGTCGAGGCCGCCGTAGTTGCGCGCGTCCGTGCCGTCCGCGCTCTTGTAGTCGGCTTCGCCGAGCGAAACGGTGAGCTTCGAGGC
This sequence comes from Polyangiaceae bacterium, assembly GCA_036500245.1. Lineage (GTDB taxonomy): Bacteria > Myxococcota_A > Polyangia > Polyangiales > Polyangiaceae > PMG-095. Next base: position 475 of record DASYCL010000916.1, read on the forward strand.
AAGATCGAGCTGCTCGGCGGAGGGCTTGCCGCGCGTCATGTCGAGCTTCAGGCCTTGCGCCTTGAAGGCGTCATAACGTGCCTGAAGTTCTTGGGTCAGAGTTGCGCGTTCAGCAGCGGAAAGTTTTGCTAGCTCAGTCATTGGGGTAATTGCCTCGTAACGAAATCTCGCGAAGCCACGCTAGCTCAGCGCGACGAAACTGCAAACGCTCGGCAAATTGAAGCCGGATTCATCGCCCTAAAATTTCCACACGCAGCGAACGCACTGAGCGAACGCGAACTAGTCTCGTTGATCAACAAGTCTGAAATACGCTCGAGGGGAGCCTTTGACACTCACCAGCGCAGCGTCTTCGAAACGGTGACGGGATCGCCCTCGAACGGCGCGACGCGCGAGCGCGCAACGGCGTTCAGCATGCACGAACGCAATGCGAGTCGCGGCGATGCGCTGAAGTGAACGCCGCGCGCGACGCCGGAAGGTGCGTACGTGACCACGACTTGCGCGCTTACCGGGCCGTCCCCGCAGCTCCGCGCTGCGGCCGCTGCGCCGTTCAACGCGTGCACGAGCGAAGCGCGATTCGGTCCCGCGCTCGGGCTGCTTGCACTGCTCGCGCCATGCGTCGATCGCGGCGCGTTCGCCGCGCGCGTAGAGAAGAAGCCGGAAGCGAGCGACGGTTTGCCCTCGATCGGCAAATCGCGCAGCACGACGACTGGGATCGTGGACGCGGGCAGTGCGACGGCGGCACGCGGCGCTTCCGCGTGAACCAGCTTGGAACTCGCGGTTTCTAGCCGCGGACCGATCAGCGCGTTCAGCTGGGGAGCTTCGGCGTGCCACGTGAGCGCGGTGATCGCGAGCGTCCCGGCGATCGCCGCGACGGCAACCGCCGACAGCTCGAATGGCCGCGCATGCACGATTTTTCGAGCAACGGGCACGAGCTGCGTCACTGGCGCGACCGAGCTGCTGCGCGCAGGTGGCACGCTGTCGAACTTCATCGGGACGACCGGCGTGTCGTCCCAATCGGGAATCGAATCGGTGCGCACGAGCGGCCTTGCTTCGAGCGCGGGCATCGCGTCGGTCGTGAACACGAGCGGCGGCGGTGGCTCGCTTTGCGGCAGGCGTGGCGGACGAATCACATCCGAGAGCAGCGCGGGAGGGCGCGTGCTCTTCCGCACGAGCGGAGGAGGAGGAGCGCTCTTCGCGCGCGGTGGCGGAGGCGGCGTGCTCTTGGGCAGTTGCGGGCGCCGCGCGAGGAACAACGCGGCGAGCGCTGGATCGTTGAAGGCGAGCGTTTGGCTGAGCGTGATCGCTGCGGGTGCGGGCGGCGCAGCCTCGATCAGCTCGGCCAAGCTGGCGCGCTTGGCCAATGCTTCGCGCAGCTCCGGCGTGGTCACGAGCGGACGCCACTCGTGCGTGCCGCGCCGGCAAACTTCGGCGCCGCGCGCGAGCCCTTTCCGGTACACGAACGCAATCTCGGACGGCGCTAGCTCGAGCCGCACCTTCCAGCGGCTTGCGTCGACCAAGTCCGGACGCGATGCCGCGCTGCGGCGCATCAGCGTTTGACGACGCGTGGCGATCGGTCGCGAATTCCGCGGCCGCGAGGCGCTGGGTTGGCTATCGATCACGTGATCTCCCTCTGTGACGATCGCCCGCATAACATGGCTTCGAGCGCGATTGACTAGGCGAATTTTCGATTCCGCCGCGGAATTCAGGCTCACTCGAACGATGCCTCCGCGCATTGGGCCGAAGCAATGCGCATTTCTTCGAGCGCAATCACGTCTCACTGAAAAATAAGAGCGTTCGCGTGCGAAGGGTCGAGGCGAATTTGTCGGATCAGGCTCGGCGCTTCACGACATCTCACCCTTGCAGAGCGGGCACAGAGGATCGCCGAAAGGCGCTCGACCGAGCTCGTCGGCAGGATTGGGCAAGCGGCTTTTCTCGGCCAGAAAAAGCCCGCAAAATGCCGAGAAAATTCGTGTGAAAGCGGTCCCAGGTTCGAGCCTGGGATCAGGGCATACGAATCCAGATCGTGGCGCTTTGGTTTCGGGCCCGGTCCGGGCTATGGTCCGCCCGCCCAGACCTCGGAGTCAGCTCGACCGCGCCGATTGCGCGTCCGGCCCGAGCCTCCGCGCTGCGCACCCTATGCCCCATGACCGAGACGCGACCCCA
>DASYCL010000917.1:0-3450 GCA_036500245.1 Polyangiaceae bacterium
GTAGAGCCTCGCCCAGGAACTGACGGACGGCGGGCTCATGACGTGCGCGGTTCTGCCTGGATCAGTCGATACGCGCATGCTCGCGGGCAGTGGTTTCCCGCCCCGCATGGGCGCCGAAGACGTCGCGCGAACGCTCACGCACTACGCGTTCGATGCGCCACTCGCACACAACGGCGCGACGATCGAAATGTTCGGCGTCTGAGTCACTCACGAGCCAGGAAGCAGAAAAGGTTGGAGGGCCCGCCACACCCGCTTTTCTCTACCGTTGCTCCCTTCCGGGCCTGGCGGGGTTCAAGCTGCGCTGTCGGCGGACCCACAATCGAGTGACGTGAGAGGGCATAGCGCAGCGCTGAAGGCTTGCCAAGGCCGCTCCGGCGAGCAGCATTTCGCGCGTCGGAATCCAGGGTAGATTGTAGGCGCGCGCTTTTTTCGCGGGTAAACATGGCTGAGTCCCAGCTGCCGAAGCCACCGCCACCAGAGTTCGAAGTGCCGGACCTCGAACTCGAACCGGTGCTGCGTTCGCCGCGAAGCACGAGCGCGGCATCGACACCAAAACCAACTCCGACCGACGCACCGAGTCTGTTCGACGACGATGCATTCATGGCGGGCAGCGCGACCATCGATCTCGCACTCGACGTGCACGAGCACGCGCCGCCGCAAGCGCGCGGCGAGGCGCGCCCGCCGAACACGAATGCTTGGCCGAGCGGAGTCGCGCCGGAGCGCGAGCGACTCGCAATCGATCCGGTCGAAGTCGCGCTGCTCGCCGGCTACGGCGCGGCACCGACTTCACCACAGCTGACTCCGATCTATGCCTATCGCGTATTCGCGCGGCAGCGCGAACTGAGACGCGCGCTCATCGCGCTCGATGCCGAATACACACGCGCCGAACTCGAGCGAGAAACCACGCTCGCCGAGCTTGGACGCGCATTGCTGCCGGAGCTCGAACAACGCGAGCAGTTCAGGCGCTTGCTCGCACCCCTGAAGGAGCTCGAGCGCACGGCAAATCAGCGTGGAAAAGCGCTTTCTTCCGTGAGCTCCGAACTGAACGAACAGGCCGGCGCGATCGACGCTGAACTCGCGCAAATTGCGGCTCGAATCACGAGCGAGCTCACCCAAGAACGCGAAGCACAACGAGGCCACGAGCAGCGCTTGGAAGCGGCGCACCGCGCCGAGGCCAAGCTCAAGCGCGTGCAGATCGAGATTCGTTCGGTGACGCAGCTCGCCGAACGGAAGCTCGGTTCCCCAGGCGGGACGGTTCCGGAACCCGAAGCCTCGCAATTGGCCGAACTTCGCAGCCGTGCTCGCAGCTTAGAACCCGACGTCGCGCAAGCCAAAGCCAAGCTCGAACACGCGAAGTCGACGGTCGGCGAGGCTTCCGCGCGGGTCGCGGCCGCGCGTCAAGACGAACGACTCGTAGAACGGAAGCGGCTCGCCCTGGTTCGACACTACCAAGGCGAGCTCGACACGCGCGGTCGCAGTTTGGACGAGACCGCCGAGCAAAATCGAGGCGCGCTCTCCGGGCTCGGGCGCGCGCTGCTCGCGGCCCACGGCGATGTTCCGATGCCGGACGAATTGCTCGCACACGTGCGTGACGCGAGCGAACGTGCCGACTCGCTGCTGCTGCGCTGCGAAATGCACTTGCGCGCGCTCGATCACTACGATCGCCCGCGCGCCGCACAGGGCGTGAAGCTCGCGGCTACCCTCGCTGGCATCGTTGTGCTGCTCTTCGTGCTGAAAATGGCGTTATAACCAGCGGATCGATCGTGACCGAACCGAAATCCAAAGATTCTGTGCGCCCCACAGGTGCAGCTCAAAGGCTCGCGGAGCTCGAACAGCGCGCGGCGGTCGGCGGCGGCCAAGCGCGCATCGACAAACAACACTCACTCGGCAAGCTCACCGCGCGCGAGCGGATCGAACTCTTGCTCGACCCGGGAAGCTTCGTCGAAATCGGGCGCTTCGTGACTCATCGCAACAGCGATTTCGGAATGCAAGATCAACGCGTGCCGGGCGACGGTGTCGTCACGGGTCAAGGCACGATCGACGGCCGCGCGGTGTTCGTGTTCGCGCAAGACTTCACCGTCTTCGGTGGCTCGCTCGGCGCCGCGCACGCGCAGAAGATTACGAAAGTCATGGACCACGCGCTACGCGTCGGTGCACCGATCATCGGGCTCAATGACTCCGGCGGCGCGCGTATTCAAGAGGGCGTCGAATCACTCGGAGGCTATGCGGACATCTTCTTGCGCAACACGCTGGCGAGCGGCGTCGTGCCGCAAATCAGTGCGATCATGGGTCCGTGCGCCGGCGGAGCCGTCTACTCGCCAGCAATCACCGACTTCATCTTCATGGTCGAAAAGTCGAGCTACATGTTCATCACGGGACCAGACGTGATTCGCACGGTGACCCACGAAGAGGTGAGCAAGGAGGATCTCGGCGGCGCGACTTCGCATGCCGCGACGAGCGGCGTGTGTCACTTCACCGCGACGAGCGACGCGGAGTGTTTGTCCCGCGTCCGAGAACTCATGGGGCTATTGCCCTCGAACAATGCGGAGGATCCGCCGCGGCGCACGAGCACCGACCCGATCGATCGCGACGCGCCGGAGCTCGAGCAGATCGTGCCGAGCGAGAGCAACAAGCCGTACGACATGTTGGAAGTGCTCCGCGCCGTGGTCGACGACCGCTATTTGCTCGAAGTCCACGAAGCCTTCGCCAGAAATATCGTGACCTGTTTCGCGCGCATCGGCGGACGCCCGATCGGAATCGTCGCCAATCAGCCGGCGGTTTTGGCGGGCGTGCTCGATATCGACGCGAGCGTCAAAGCAGCACGTTTCGTGCGATTTTGTGATTGTTTTAACCTGCCACTCGTGACCTTCGTGGACGTGCCGGGGTTCCTGCCCGGCGTCGATCAAGAGCATCGCGGCATCATCAGTCACGGCGCGAAATTGCTGTTCGCGTTTTGCGAAGCAACGGTACCGAAGCTGACCGTGATCACGCGCAAAGCCTATGGCGGCGCTTACGACGTGATGAGCAGCAAGCACATCCGCGCCGACGTGAACCTGGCGTTCCCGAGCGCAGAGGTGGCGGTCATGGGCCCGGACGGCGCGGTGAACATCGTGTACCAAAAGGCGATCGAAGCCGCGCCCGACAAGGCCGCTGCGCGCGCCGCCTTCGTCGAAGAGTACCGCGCGCGCTTCGCCAATCCGTTTCACGCCGCCGAGCTCGGCTTCATCGACGAAGTGATCGAGCCGCGCACGTTGCGGCGTCGCCTGGCCAATTACTTGTCGCTCTTTGCCAGCAAGCGGGACAAGAATCCGCCGAAAAAACACGGCAATATTCCGCTCTAGTGCGCTTTTTTCAGACGGATCGTTAATGGTCACGCGGCGCAGCGCGGGCCGTCACAGCCTTCGGCGGCGCGTTCCCACTTCTAAAGAGCTCGGGTCGCGCTTCGACGCC
>DASYCL010000918.1:0-7098 GCA_036500245.1 Polyangiaceae bacterium
GCCCGTGCCGTTCACCGCGCAGACGCGCATGAGCGGGCTCGATCTCGGCTTGCGCGCGCTGCGCAAAGGTGCAACCGATGCGGTACAGAAGCACGTGGCCACGCTCGGCGGCAGCGTGCCGGAAGATTTGCTCACCGAAGTGAAGCGCATCGCGAACGAAGGCGGCACGCCGCTCGTCGTCTCGGACGGCCCGCGCGCGCTCGGCGTGATTTATTTGAAGGACACGGTGAAGCCCGGCATGAAGGAGCGCTTCGAGCGCCTGCGCGCGATGGGCATCAAGACCGTGATGATCACCGGTGACAATCCGCTCACCGCCAAAAAGATCGCCGAAGAAGCCGGCGTGGATGACTTCCTCGCCGAAGCCACGCCCGCAACCAAGATGGCCTACATCGAACGCATGCAAGAAGGCGGACGGCTCGTGGCCATGACTGGCGACGGCACGAACGACGCGCCCGCGCTCGCCCGCGCGGATGTCGGCGTGGCCATGAACACCGGCACACAAGCCGCAAAAGAAGCCGGAAACATGGTCGATCTGGATTCGGATCCGACGAAACTGATCGAGATCGTCGAGATCGGCAAACAACTCTTGATGACGCGCGGCGCGCTCACCACCTTCTCGGTCGCCAACGATCTCGCGAAGTACTTCACGATCCTGCCCGCGATGCTCACCGGCATCGCCGCGTTTCAAGTGATCCGCGGCGACTCGCACTCGTCGGCGTTTTGGTCACTGAACATCATGCAGCTCGGCACGCCGTCGAGCGCGATTCTGAGCGCCGTGATCTTCAACGCGCTGATCATCATCGCGCTGATCCCGCTCGCGCTGCGCGGCGTGAAATATCGACCGATGGGCGTCGAGCGGATCTTGCGCCGTAACCTCGTCATCTACGGTGGTGGCGGCGTGGCTCTGCCGTTCGTCGGCATCAAGCTGATCGACGTGATCGTCAACGTGCTCCACCTCGCCTGAAGGTTCTCATGACCCAACTTCGACCCTGCCTCGTCATCACCGCTGTGCTGCTCTTCATCTGTTGTCTGGTCTACCCGGGCTTCGTCACCGCAGGCGCGCAGGTGCTCTTCAAGGATCAAGCCAACGGCAGTCTGGTGCTGAAAGATGGCCAAGTCGTCGGCTCGGCCGTTATCGGGCAATCGGTGGCGGATTGGGCGGCACACCCCGAGTATTTGTGGGGTCGCGCATCCGCCGCCAGCAACGACGCCGCGACGAACGTCACGTATTCGTCCGGCAGCAACTACGGCCCGATGAACGGCGCTTACCTCGAGGAAGTGAAAGCGCGCGTCGGCGTGCTGCGCCAATCGGGCGTGACCGGCCCGATCCCCGCGGATCTCGTGACCAAGAGCGCGAGCGGGCTCGATCCGCACGTCTCGCCTGCCGCGGCGCAGCTTCAGGTACAGCGCATCGCGCGCACGCGCGGCATTCCCGAAAGCAAAGTCGCCGAGTTGATCGCGAGCCACACCGAAGGCAGCACGCTGGGCTTTCTCGGCGAGCCGCGCGTGAACGTGCTGCTCGTGAACCTCGATCTGGACGCGCAAGCGCCGTATGCTGCTCCGAAGCCGACGTCGAGCGCGGCGCCACCGGAAAGCGCGCCCGTTTCGCAAAAGTGAGCGAGTGTGACTTTTGCCCGATGATTTTCTCGCAATTTTAAAGGCTCATCGTCGAGCACCGCTCAAGATCTACCTCGGCATGGCGGCGGGCGTAGGCAAAACCGTCGCCATGCTCAAAGAGGGCAAACGCCTCGTCGCCGAAGGCGTGGACGTCGTGGTCGCGATCGTCGAGACCCATGGTCGCGCCGCAACGCTCAGCGAAACAGAAGGCATCGAGATCGTGCCGCGGCAAACCTTGACGTACCGCGGTGTGCCACTCGAAGAAATGGATCTCGCCGCGATTTTGGCGCGAAAACCAGCGGTCACGTTGGTGGACGAGCTCGCGCACACCAACGTCGGCGGCTCGAAAAACGAAAAGCGCTGGCAAGACGTGGAAGAGTTGCTCGACGCCGGCATCAGCGTGATGGCGACGCTGAATGTGCAGCACCTCGAGAGCTTGCATGACATCGTGCTGCGCGAGACGGGCGTGGACGTGCGCGAGCGCATTCCGGATCGGATCGTCGCCAGCGCGGACGAAGTGGTGGTGATCGATTTGCCGCCCGGCGAGCTCCAAGAGCGCTTGCGCGAGGGCAAGGTGTACCCCCCAGAAAAAGTGGAACACGCCTTACGCCGCTTTTTCAGCTCGAAAAACTTGGCGGCATTGCGCCAGCTCGTGCTGCGCGAAGTCGCGAACGCCGTCGAACGACGCGGCCGGCGCGAGCCGGTCGTGCACAGTGACGAGCAGAGTTCGGCCGAGCTCCGCGCGCATCCGGTCGATGCCGAGCGCGTGATGGTCTCGATGTCTTCGCGGCCGAGCGCGACGCGGCGGTTGCTCCATCACGGCACTCGCCTCGCGGGCGGCCTGAATTCGCGCTGGTTCGTCGTTTACGTGCGCACCTCGAGCGAAGCGCCGGAGCGCATCGACTCGAGCAGTTTGCGTTCGCTGACCGAGAACATTCGGCTGGCCAAGGAGCTCGGCGCGGAAGTCGTGCGACTCGAAGGCTCGGACGTGGTCGGCGCGCTCGCGGACTTTGCGCGCCAAAAAGGCATCACGCACGCGGTGTTCGGACGCACCGGGCAGAGCCGCTTGCAAGAGCGCATCCGTGGCTCGATCCTGAGCGAGTTCATGCGCGCGGTGCCGGAAGTGGACGTGCTCGTGGTCGGCGAGCGCTCGGACGAAGAGCCCGAAGGGAGCACCGAGCCATGAGTCGCCGCGTGCTCGTGATCGAGCCGGACGGGGCGATTCGCCAGATGCTGGAGTATGCGCTCTCGTCCGGCGGATTCGCGCCGGTCGGCACGCCCACGGTCGAATCAGCGCGCGCGCTGCTCGACGGCAAACCGATCGAAGCCGTAGTGGTCGAAATGCGCGCGACCAACGCGGACGGCACGGACGGCGTGCGCGCGCTCCGCGCGGATTATCCTGAGTTGCCACTCGTGGTCACCGGTACTTTGCTCACGCCGCGCGTGATGCAAGAGCTGATTCGCGTGCGCGTGGACGACGTAGTGCCAAAGCCGTTCACGCCGCGCGAAATCGTGTCCGCGGTCGAGCGCGTGCTCGGCGGCGCGCGCACGCGGCACAACGGCGGGCTCGAATATGCCGCGGCGATCGCCATCGCGCGGCGCGCAATCGCCGAAGGTCGAGTCAAAGACGCCGAATCGCCGCTCGCTCGAGCCCGCGCGGTTTCGCCGCTCGACGGCGAAGCGATGGCCCTCTACGGCCTCTTGTGCGAGCTCGAGGGCCACGATCGCGAAGCGGATCGCGCCTATCGCGCCGCGCTCGCGCTACAAGAGGAGCGCGTGACCGAAGACATCTCACCGCTCGACGGGCTCCGTCGCTTGCGCGCGTACGGCGGCGCGCGCGCGGTGCCGGCGTTCGAGCATCACGGACGGCACACGCTGTGGTTCGTGTCGGAGCCGGAGAGCGAGCTGTCGCTCGGGCCACCTGGCGAGAAAAAAGCGGACGTGATCGTATTCACGCTCGGGCTCGTACCGAGCGAAACCGGCGCCATATACGCCCGGCTCGGCGCGAACAAACAAGCCTTTTTGATTGCGACCAGCGCCGCGAGCGAGCGGCTCGTGCGGCGCATCGTGAACACGTTCGAACAGCCAATCGCGCTCGCGCATGCGAAAACGCTCGGGCACACTGGCTCGATGAGTCAAGCTCCGCCAGCAGCGCTGAGCCACACCGCGACTCGAGGATGAGCCGATGAGCAAGCCCCAGATCTTGGTGATCGACGACGACGAAGCCATCCGGCGCACGCTCAAGCTGTGTTTGGAGTCCGCCGAATACTCGGTCACGCTCGCGTCGAGCGGCGAAGCCGGCATCGCGCTCGCGAAAAAACAACCGCCGGATCTGGCGCTCGTCGATCTGCGGCTCGGCGGCATGGACGGTCTCGCCGTCACGCGCGCGCTCGCGCAAGAAGCGCCCGGCGCGCTCGTGATCATCATGACCGCGTACGCCACGATCGATAACGCGGTCGAAGCGATGCGCGCGGGCGCCGCGGATTATCTCGCGAAGCCGTTCACGCCGGCCGCTGTGAAACACGTCGTGGCGCGCGTGCTCGAGTCCGGGCGCATGCGGCAAGAGCTCGCCGAAGTCGAACGGCAGAGCCGGCGCTCGGCCGTGAAGAGCGCGAGTCCCGCGGTGCTCGAAGCCTACACGCTGGCCGAACGCGTCGCCGCGAGTGACGCGACGGTGCTGCTCTTGGGCGAAACCGGCACCGGCAAGAGCTTGCTCGCGCGCCACATCCATCAGCGCTCACAGCGCGCGGCGCGTCCCTTCGTGACCGTGAATTGCGCCGCGATCAGCACGAACTTGATCGAAAATGAGCTCTTCGGCCACGCCAAAGGCGCGTTCACCGGCGCGGATCAACCGCGCGCCGGCTACGTCGAAGCGGCCAAAAACGGCAGCCTGTTCGTGGACGAAGTGGGCGATCTCGGCAAAGAGACGCAAGGCAAATTCTTGCGCTTGCTCGAAGAGCGCGAGTACGTCCGCGTGGGCGACACCGAACCGCGCCGGTCGGACGCGCGGATCATCGCTGCAACGCACCGCGATCTGAAAAGTGCCGCACAAAGTGGCTCTTTCCGCGATGATTTGTTCTACCGGCTCAACGTCGTCACGATCGAGTTACCGCCGCTGCGAAAGCGCCGCGAAGACATCCCAGCGTTGGTGCAATCGTTCTTGAAGCCGGCGTCGCAGCCGGCGCGCGCGCTCAGTGTTTCGACCGAAGCGATGGCCGCGCTCTCCGCTTACGATTGGCCAGGCAACATCCGCGAGCTCTCGAACGTGCTCGAGCGCGCCGCGCTGCTCGCCAACGGCGAAGTGCTCACGCCCGATCTCTTGCCCGAAGAAGTGCGCGTCAGTTCGCGCGCGGTCGCACCGCTCGCGGACGGCGATGAATCGCTCGAGGCCGCCGAACGCCGGCACATCGCCGCCGTCGTCGCGCGGAGCCCCACGCTCGACACTGCCGCCAAAGCACTCGGCATCGATCCCTCCACCCTGTACCGCAAGCGCGAGCGCTACGGGCTCAGATGACATCGTCGCCTCTGCCTGCTCCACTCGGGCGCCGCTCGCTGCGCGGCAGCTTGTTGCGTGCGGTCGCCGTGATCAGCATCACGCTGATCCTGCTCTGCGTTTTGTCGACTGTCGCGGTGACGCGGCTCGGCGGCGCAATCGGCCTGATTTTGCGCGAAAACTACGTCTCGGTCGTGGCCTGCCAGGAAATGAACGAAGCGCTCGAACGGCAAGACTCGGCTGCCCTCTTCGCGGCCAGCGGCCGCACGGACATCGCCACGCCGATGCTGGTCGAGCACCGCGCAGGCTTCGCCAAGGCCTTCGACCGCGAGGCTCACAATATCACCCTTCAGGGTGAAGGCACGCTCGTGCACGAGCTCGATCAGCTGTACGAGGATTACTTGGTGGCGGTCGACCACGTGCTCACAAGTCCCCGTTCCGAGCGCATCGACGGCTATTTCAAGCAGCTCTTACCGCGTTTTTCCGCGGTGCGAGGCAAAGTCACGGCGATCCGCGTGATGAATCAAGAGAACATGGAGTGGGCCGATCAGCGCGCGCGCCACACCGCGGAGCGCACGCTCGAAATCGCGATTTTCGTCACCGCGCTGGCCTTGGTCGTCGCGGGCTGGTTCGCCTGGCAAATCCCGAAGACCGTGCTCGAACCGATCGACTCGTTCACCCAGCACGCGCGCGCGATCGGCGAAGGCAAGCTCGACGCGACGGTCCCCGACGCCGAAGTGAGCGAACTTCGCACGCTCGGCGACGCTTTGCATCGCATGCAAGAAAAGCTGCGCGCGTATCGGGAGAGCTCGCTCGGCGAACTGCTCGCAGCCAAAGATCTGTCGCGCGCGACGATCACGTCGATGGTCGACCCGGTGATCGTATTTAGCGTGAACGGCGATGTTTTGCTGGTAAATGACGCCGCGGAATCGACCTTCGGTCTCACTTCCGGCGATCGGGATTTGTTGCGTCGGGGCGGCGTTGAAATCCCCGAACGGCTCGCGCTCGCGCGCGATGCGGTGCTCACTCAAGGCCAGCCGCTCTTGCCGCAAAGCCTGGCGGACGCGATGCGTTGGATCACGCCGGACGGCGAAAAATACTTCTTGGTCCGCGCCTCACCGCTCAAAAGCGAAGACACGAGCCTTGCGGGCGTGATCGTGGTCGCGCAAGACGTCACGCGCTTCCGTCGTATCGACGCGCTGAAGAGCGACGTGGTCGCGACCGTGAGCCACGAGCTCAAGACTCCGCTCACCTCGCTCCGGCTCGCCACGCACATGCTGCTCGAAGCATCCGCCGGCGAGCTCCAGCCGATGCAGCGCGAGCTCGCCGTCACCGCACGCGACGAGACCGAGCGCTTGCAGAGCACCGTCAACGAATTGCTCGATCTCGTGCGCATCGAACGCGAAGCCGGCGCGCTCAACCGGGCGCCGGTGAACGCCGCCGCGCTACTGCAAGAAGTCGCGTCCGCGCATCGAAGAGTGGCTGAAATGAAGCACATTCAGCTTGCGCTCGAGAGCCGCGATTCGGCCGCGCTGGTCGAACTCGATCCCGAACAAATCGCGATCGTGCTCGGCAACCTGCTCTCGAACGCGATCCGCCACTCCGGCGCAGGCGGCCACGTTTGGCTCGGCTCCTACACCCAAGCCGGCGAACACGTCTTCTCGATCAAGGACGACGGTGACGGCATCGCCGCCGAAAATCTCTCGCGCATCTTCGAACGCCATTGGAGCGGCTCCGAGCCCTCCACACTCAAAGGCCGACACGGCCTCGGCCTCGCCATCGCCCAAGAAATCGCCACGCGCCACGGCGGCAAACTCGAAGTCGAAAGCGAGCTCGGCAAAGGCAGCACCTTCCGCCTGCGCGTTCCACTCAAACACGCGAGCGAATCGTCCAGCGCCGAAGCAGCCCCGAACTGAGCCATCCCATGGGGTTGCCCCCACCCCGTCCGTGCTCGCGCTTCGCGCGGCGCGCGGCCGGCCTCCCCCCAA
>DASYCL010000919.1:0-2648 GCA_036500245.1 Polyangiaceae bacterium
GGGATCAGTCGAGGAATCGGCCAAGTCGTTGTTGAGGAAGTGCACGGGACCGGCGAGTCGCACGCCGAGTTTGTAAAATGTCTCGAGCAAGCTGAGATCGGCTTCGACGGGATAGCCGTTTTCGATGCTCAAAAAAACGACGCGCTTGTGACTCGCGGCAATCCGCGCTGCGTCGTCCGCGCGCAGCGCCAGTTCGAAGCGACCCGAATGCGCCGCGACCATTTCGCGAATCGCGGTGGCGCGCAAGATTGCAAAATCGCGCGCCGCGCGATCGCCTTCCACTGTGCGTGGGCCTTGCGGCGTGTAAATCGCCCAGAAACCGCCGTCCAAGCCGCCTTGAATCATGCGCGGGAGATCCACTTGGCTGCCGTCTCGTGCGCTGTCGTGGCGCGCGAGGATGTCCCAGCCCGCGAGCGCGAAGTTTGCTGGTGTGTCGAGGTGAGTGTCGAGCGTGAGCAACTGCTCGTGCAATGCGCGCGCGGCTCTCGAAACGCGTGGTCCCTGTGCGGCTGCCGGCGGAGCCTGCTCCGCGAGCGTTGGGACGTCACTGAGCGCGAATGCGACGCACCAGGCAGCCCCAACCAAAAATGAAAAATGCGGGCTGCGACGCGGCTTTCGCTCGGCTCGGTCGGTCATGGGGTCGATGCTGTGAAGGGCGTGCGCGCTGCGTCAAGCGCGCTATCGGGCCGCGGGCAAAAGCGCGCTCGGCTTCCGACGCGCGCATAAACAAGAGCTCCAATGCGAAAACGGAACGAACGGCGCTGGCACAACGTAAGAAGAAGAGCAGCACTTTGATGAACGAGGAAGAAGCGGCACGGTCTCCGAATGCGCCTACTGGGCGGCGCGGTGTTGCAGCGATCTTCCGCCGGCTTCCGTGGTTCACCGCCGCGGCGTTGTTCGTCGCGCTTGCAAGCTTGGCCGTGCTTGTCATCGGCAACGAAGCGCGCGTCGCGGTTTCATACCACGCTCAGACGCCCGCGCGGGACGTCGCCTACGCGCGCTACGAAGCGCTCGAAGACGTTGCGGCGGCAATCATGCGTTGGTCGACGTTGCTACTCGTGCTGCCGTCACTGTTGCTTCAGATTTTTTCTTGGCCGTTCTTACGACGGTTGATCGGCGAAGACCGCCGCACCGTGATGGCGCTGGTGTTGTCGACGATCGTCGGCATCGTCTTCATCGCGTTCATGGCGCTGATTTGTAGCGTCGCGATCAGTGCTTCGATGGTTGGTTAGCGCGAACTTTGGTCAACGCTTGGCAGCTTGCGGTTGTGAGCGCAAAAAGTGTTGTGCGGTGGGTTCGCTGTCGAAGACTTGCGTCATGTTCGGCTGGATCGAACATAGACTGCGAAATTGCAGCTGCTGAGTCGCTGATTCGCCAGTCAGGATCGCGACCCGAACGGCGCGTTCGACGGCGCGCGCCAGCAAGCCTTCGAGCACGGTGCGCGTTTTCGGGCCGAACACCGGCGGTCCGCGCCGGACATCGAAAATCAAGCCGCGATACTTCGTGCCCTCTTGAAGCACGCGCGTCTTCAAGAATGCAACCATCTGCGCGGCGTTCTTCGCGCCCTCTTCGGAGCTCAAATCCGGGCGACTCCAGATCTGGCAAACGGCAAAGCCGTCACGCTCGGAGATGACGTGATTTTCTCCTTCCGAAAGTTTCACGCGACTACACCCGAGCTCGCTTGGGTGGATCGTGAACAGATCGAGGCCCGTTGACAGACTACGAGGAAGATGGGGAAATTTTTGGTCCTCACACCTGCAGGACCAAAAATTTCTCCATCAATGAAAGTGGTCACGGGTGTAGTATTGCATCGCTCGAGTCTGACCCAAACTGATTCGAGTGTTGTGAGGTGGCGATGCGCTTCATGGTCATGCACAAGGTCGATGCAAAAATGGAAGCCGGTGAGCCGCCGGATCAGCGGATCATCCAAAGCATGGGCGTGCTGGTACAGGAGAGCCTGAAAAATGGCGTGTTCCTCAACGGCGCGGGGCTCCATGCGAGCGCGAGGCGTAAGCGCATCATTCGTTCGACTGGATTGAGCAGAGCGGTCCCTATCAAGGTCAGAACGAGCTGGTTTCGTCGTTCGTCATGATCCGGGACAAGTCTTTGGCAGATTGGACGTGCGCGAGCTCGCGTGAAACTGAAGCCAAGCGTGGTCGCGGCGTTCAGGTCGGTTCTTTGTGCCCGTAGGTGCCGCGGTTCCAGACGTGCACGAGCACGCCTTGTTCGAAGCGCGCGAACTCGATGAAGCGATTGCTGCCGAAGTCGTAAGTCCATTTGTCGACTTCGACTTCGATCGTCTCGGGCACGACCGCGTCGCACATGCGGTGTCCGCAGGGCACGAGGATGTGTCGTTCGATTACGCGCATTTCGATCGTGTGCTCGGCGTCGTCCGGGTCACCGCAGGTGGCGGCGACCTCGTAACGCGAGCTGCCCGTGGAAGCGAGCCGATCACCGCAGCGCAAGCCTTCGGCGCGCGCGCGAGCAGCGATGCCGATCAACATGATGCCCAGCAAGACCCCAGCGACTCGAAACTGCGTCATCGAAAGCTCCTGCGGACGGCTGTGTCGTTCCCGCGACGAACTGCGGTGTCCCGAAGATTAGCACGGGCGTTCGTCGTCGCGAGGGTCGGGTAAAAAATCGAAATA
>DASYCL010000920.1:0-9080 GCA_036500245.1 Polyangiaceae bacterium
CTGCGTCATCACGAACTCCGCGCGGCCGATCACGGTGCTGGCCTGCGTGAGCGTGCGCGCGATCGGATCGGGGAGGGGGGCGAGCGATTCGAGTCGCGTGCGCATCACTTCGCCGTCGAAGCCGGCGCTGAGCGCGTGCGACAGCGCTTGCGGAGTGATCAAGATGTCCAGTGCGGCGCCGGTGACGCCACCGATTTCGACGAACGGCGCTAGCGCGATCACGTTGCCGACGAGCGCAGAAGGCCCGACGCGCAGCGCCTGCGTGTCGAGGAAACGGCTCTGTTGCTGCCCGGGCGATTTCGACTCGGGCGTGCCGTCGGACAAGAACGCGCGGCCACGCGGGGTGATGCGTAAGGTCGGGCCGATCGACTCGGCATCGTCGGTTTCGGGGTCGCCCAGATCCACGATCCCGAGCACGTGCAGCGTTTCTAGCGCGATGCGCCGCGCGACCTCCGCCGGCGTCATCGGTTCGACGCCGGCGCGCTGTGCCCAGCGTTCGATCAAGCGGGCTACGCCCGGCGCGCGCGCGTCCGAGCGCACGTACGCGGCGATCGCTTCCCACGGTGCCCAGCGGCCATCCCCGAGTTCTTGCAGTGCTTCGAGCACGAGCTCGCGCACGACGCCGACGGCGCTGGTCTCGCGCGCGTCGGCCGTGACGCGCAACGCTTCACCGTCCGGTCGCGCTTCGTCCCAGGCGCCACCTTTGCGCCAGGCTTCGAACAAGGCGCGCCCGAGATCGCCGACCAAGTGCGAGCCCGGCGGCGATGCCGTGCTCACCGCAGAAGGATCCCACAGGCCGATCGCGCGGCTCAGCGAGGCAATCAATGCCACGATCTCCGGATCGCGCCCGAAGCGCGTCGCGAATTTGGTGATCAACGAGCGCGGCGTGCCCACGCCAGCACGCACTTCGACGGACGGATCACGCACCGCGAGCGCCATGGCCAGCGCGATCGGCGCCGCATCCTCGGCGAAGCGCGCGCGCCTCGGCGCGTGATCCTCGGCCAAGACGAAGGTGCGAATCTCGCGTCGCTGTGCTTCGCGCTCGACGCGCCGCTGATTGCCGACGATGGCTACGACCTCGCTCGGAATCACGTGTCGATTCGGGTGCACGGGCACCAAGAACCCGCGCCGTTCGAGCGCAAATCCGACGCCGCGCCGCGACGGCGTCGCGCCGGTCGCTCCGCGCAAACGCATCGGTTCGCGCTCCAAATCCAAAAGCTCTTCGGTGTCGACCTCGCCGCCGACTTTTTCGATCGCGTTCAACAGCTTGCGCTCGAGTGGCGCGAGCTCTTCGACTTCGCGCTCGAGCCGCTTCGCATCCGCAAAGGCTTCCCACGCTGGCTCGAGACAGAGCGCGACCGGCGGCGTCGCCGGGCGACCGAGGTAATGGCCCGCGATGCTGTTCGCGACGTCCGGATGCACTTGCGCGAGCAGGGCGCGCGAACCGCGCGGATCTTCACCTTCCCAGGAGCGCAGCTGCAGCATGTGCGCGATGGGTAGAAGCAGTTCCACACCTTTGTCCCGCCCGCGGATGAACACGATGCCGCGGGCGACCAACGGCTCGACCGCCGGCGGCAAAGTCTGCGCGAAGAGCACGCCTTTGGCCTCGGCCACGCGGTACAAAAGCTCGCGCGTCGGGCCGGGCAGGATGCTGGCATCGCGCATTTCGGGCAGCTGGAGCAGCATGCGCGCGACTTGCGACGGGACGTCGATGCGCTTGGCCTCGTCGATTCGGATCTTGAGCCGGGCGATCAGCGAACCGAGCTCGCGATCCGGCAGCTGGCGCAGCACGTCCACCAGACGGATCGCTCCCATGCTGCGTGACTCTTGGTCTTTTCGGGAGGGCATGGGATCGTCCTAGCAAACCGCGAAAACCGCCTCCTGTCCAGGCGGGCCCGCGTGGTTCTTCGCGTTAAACGTTCAGTTAGCGGTAGCGCACGGGCTTCTGCCCGCGCACGGCGTTCACTGTCATGATGCGTCAGCTGCGACCGAGCCCGCTTCTCCCCTTTAGCTCACCCTCAAAGATGCTCGTTCCTTCGATCTAGTACCGGATTTTCACACCACTGTCTCGTGGTCTCCGCTCTATCGGCTCTTTTTTTTCGGACGGCTGCGACGTGGGCTTCGCGCGCGCAGCATCCGTCTGGGTGATGCTGGGAGATGCCGTGTTCGCGAACGTTCACGCGCTCTTGCTTCGTGTCCGCACGGCGCGAGCGATCGGCGATCTCTGGCGCCGAGGGCTTCCCACCGCAACGGCTCTTTTCGATTTTTTGGGGGCTCGAGGCTATAAACCGAGCTCTTTCGGGGGCATGCGCGAAGCTCTCGGAAAAGTCCGGGGCCAATGTTGATAGAGTGCGCGCCCGATGATCCTGAGAGACCCCGTCCACGGGCTCGTCTCGTTCGAGACGCCCGAGGAAGCGATTGTGCCCGCGTTACTCGAGACGCGCGAGCTTCAGCGTCTCAGAAGGATACGACAGACCGGTTTGGCCTCGCTCGCTTATCCCGGCGCCGATCACACGCGTTTCGCACACGCGATCGGCGCTGCGTTCGTGATGACGCGACTAATTCGCCGGCTTCGGACTTTGGACGACGCTTTGCCGTTCTGGCAACGACTCACGACCGAGCGCGCACGCGACGCAATCGCTGCAGCCTTGCTTCATGATGTCGGGCACGGTCCGTTTTCGCATTTGTTCGAGCAAGCGTTACCCGACACCAAGCGACACGAAGAATGGACCGCGCGGATCGTGCTCGATCCGAGCACCGAAGTGCACGCCGTGCTCGAGCGCTTCGATCCGGGTTTGCCCGAGCGCGTGGTCGATTTGGTTCACGGCCGGCACGAGCTCACATTTTTGGCGCGCGCAGTCAGCGGCACGTTCGACGTCGATCGCTGCGACTATCTCTTGCGCGACGCGCACGCGACCGGCGTGAGCTACGGCTGGTTCGATCTCGATTGGCTGCTTCGGAGCCTGTGTTTCGGGCTTGCGGACGAAGGCCAAGCGCCGCCGCTCGCGATCGACGGAGCCAAAGGCATTCCGGCGATCGAGTCGTTCATCCTCGCGCGCCTGTTCATGTTTCAACAGGTTTATTTCCACAAGACGGAGCGCGCGAGCGAATGGATGCTCGGCCGCATCTTCGCCGAAGTCGGGAAAATGCTGACTAACGGCGAGCGTTTGCCGTCCACGCCGGACGCGATCGTTTCACTCGCGCAAACGGGAGACGCGACTTTGAGCGACTACCTCGAGCTCGACGATGCGTCCCTCTGGGTTGCGCTCAGCGCCTGGCAAAAGTCGAAGAACCCGGTGCTCGCCGATTTGAGCCGCCGCTTTCACGCGCGAAAGCTATTCAAAACCTACGAGCTCTTCGATGAACGCGCGACGCCCGAAGCGCGCGTGCACGCGCTCGATGTCGCGCGTGGGATCGCAGAAAACGCCGGCCTCGATCCGCAAATTTATGTGGGGCTCGACGCCGCTTCGACGATCGCGTTCGACGACATCAGAGATCCGCTGACCGTGCGTTTCCCGGGCGGCAAAACCCGCGCGCTCGCCGACGTCTCTTTCTTGCTCGGCCGCCTGCGGGGCGAAAAAATGTCGCGCGTGCGCTTGATCTTCGCGCCCGAGCTGAGAGAAGAGATCATCCGCGCGCTCGCCACCGCTTAACATTTGGTTCGGTTTGATTTGGGGTTTGATTTCATGACGCCTGTGAGAGCCGGTTTCGCGACGCTCGCGGCGTGTCTCGCTTGCTCGCTGCCCGCGTTCGCGGAAGGCGCGAACGTCGCCAGCGTCGTGAAACACAAAGCCGACAGCTCGCACGACGGCGTGTACGATCGCTTCGACGGCGATTTGGATTTGGGTCTGGGTTTGGGCGCTGAGCTTGGCTCTGCCGGCGCGCTCGCGCCGGTCGCGCGCGGCACGCTGCACTACTTCGAAATCGCGGGCCTCTATGCGGCCGGTCGCTTCGAAGTGAGTGACGGCTCCGCGCCGTCGCTGTTCGATCTCGGCGTGGACGTGCGCCCGCTGTTCGTGCCTCGTTGGGCCAAGGGTTACGAGAGTGGCCCCGCGTTGTTCGATCTCGCGCTCGACTCACTGTCGCTCTCACTCGGCGCATTTTGGGCCGACAAATCAGCGCGTCGCGACTCAGAGCGCGGCTTCGAGATGTCGCTCGGTTTCGGCCTGCCGCTCTTCGCGCGCGCCGCCGGCCCTTGGCTAGAAGCCCGCGGCGCGCTCCGCTACCCAGATTCCGGCCCGCACGAAGCAGCGCTGCTCGTCGTCCTCTCCTGGCACGGCTTCTGGATCACGCCAATCGTCGGATCGCAGCAAGAGTAGCGCATCGTCTCTCTTGTTCCTTTCCCGCCCGAGCGCGCGCGAAGGGCCCGGGCCAGATGCCCGGAAATAAAACCTGACCTTTCATGACATCTCTGGGATGTTTTTGGGCCCTGCGTGAAAATCATCGCTTGGCCGCTCGCGCATCGAGCCACGCGACGGGCGCCTGTGCGGCCAGTTCTAACGTGGCCGCCCATTATTCCAAAACCGTGATCAGCCGCGCGAACATGCTGGCTTTTTTTTATTTCCGGGCATTCGGCTGCCAGCCTTCGCGCGCGCTCGGACGCGAAAAGAAGGCACCGAGATGTGATGAGCAGTCAGAAATAAAACAATCCTGTCCCACAAACAAAAACTATCTCATCAACTCACATCCCGAGCTCACGCCGATAGCCTCCGCTTGACCCACGCAGCCGCGCCCGGACTCGCGCTTCGCGACACGATCTGCCCGCTCTTCACGAACACTTCGCTCGCGAGCGCGCGACCGTTGTACTCGCTCGCCATCGTGAAGCTATAGGCGCCGGTGTCGCGTACGACGACCATCGTCGGCGCGGTGGCGCCGAGCGGGTGCGACCCAAAATCATCCGAGCTCTCACAAACCGGACCCACGACGTGCCACTCCGGCAAACTCGGTTCACGCTCGAGCGGCTCGATACGATGCTTCGCGCCGTAGAGGGCAGGGCGGATCAAATCATTCATGCCCGCGTCGATCATGATCCACTGATTTTCGCCGCTGATTTTGTGCTGCACCACGGTCGCGACGAGCACGCCGTGCGCGCCGACCAGCGAACGCCCGGGCTCACAGACGATCATCAAATCCGAAAGTCCTGCACGATCGCGGAGCGCGAGCCCTTGGCGCGCGAAATCCGCTGGTCGCGCGCTTTGTCCGCTGCCGTAGTCGATGCCGAAGCCACCACCGAAGCTCACGTACTCGAGTCCGGGTTTGCTCGCGCGGCGCGCGCGCGCCACTTCGCAGACGAGCTCGGCGGATTTGAGGTACGGCGCGACTTCGCTCAGCATCGAGCCGATGTGCGCCGACAAACCCACCGCGACGAGCGCGTCGCTCGAGCTGTCGACGGCTTCGAATGCGCGGCCAACGTCGGCGCGCGTGATGCCGAATTTCGCGCGATCGTGCCCGGTGGAGATGTGCGCGTGCGAATCAATTTCGACGCCTGGGTTCAGCCGAAAGCCGATCCGCGCTTGACGGCCGAGCGCGCGAGCGCGCGCCGCAATGCGCGCGAGCTCTTCGACGCTCTCGGCTTGAATCGAGAAGATGCCGGACGCGATCGCGAAATCGAGCTCAGCGTCTTTTTTGGCGACGCCGCTCATCACGATTTTGTGTGCGGGAATTCCGCAACCCAGCGCGACCTCGAGCTCCGCCCCCGAAACGACGTCAGCGCCGGTGCCTTCGGCCGCGAGCGCGCGAATGACCGAACCGGCGCTGTTCGCCTTCACCGCATAGGCCACGACGTGCGGGGCGCTTCCGTAGCCTGCGATGAGCTCGCGCGCTTCGTCAGCGATCGCGTCGAGGTCATAGAAGTACGCGGGCGTTTCCAGCCCAGAAGCGGCGAGTAATTCGGAAACCGGCGTTGCCCCCAGGCAGGCGTGGCCTTGCGCGTTGCGTCGAAAACCGTGCATGGCGCAGCATTACCAGCGAAGGTGGTGGGCGCAAGCGGCGGGAAATGCCTTTCGCACCACGGGTGATTTCGCGCGCTCCATCGCCGCGTACGGCCTACCCGAGTTGGCCCGGGCTGTGGCATGCTGCACGCTCCTTCAAGACTGGCAGCCTAGGCCGACGTTTAGGCCAAGCAACGGATAAATATTGATGATCGCTCGCCGCGCAAAAATCGTTTGTACAGTAGGACCTGCCGTTGAAAGTCGGGACGCGATTCGCGGGCTGATCGAGGCGGGGATGGACGTCGCGCGGCTCAATTTCTCGCACGGCACGCACGCCGATCACGCGCGCATGGCGGAGATGATTCGCGCCGAGAGCACCGCGCTCGGCAAGCCCGTCGCGCTACTTCAAGATCTGTGTGGCCCGAAAATCCGCACCGGCAAGGTCGGCCCTGCCGTGCTCAACAATGGGGACACCGTCGATTTGATCTCGGGCGATACCGGTGACGAGCGCACCGTTGCAGTCGACTACGAGAACCTCAAAGACGACGTGCGTGTCGACGATCGCATTCTGCTCTCGGACGGGCAAGTCGAGCTGCGCGTGCTCGGCATCCGCGGGGATCGCGTCGAGGTCCGGGTCGAGCACGGTGGCCCGATGCGACCGCGCATGGGCGTGAATTTGCCGTCTTCCGGCTTGCGCCTCGCTGCATTGACCGAGAAAGACAAGAAAGATTTGGATTTCGGGCTCGAACTCGGCGTCGATTACATCGCGCTCTCGTTCGTGCGCCGCGCGGAAGAGATCCAGGAGCTGCGCGAGATCTGTGAACGCAAAGGGCGGCCGACGCCGATCATCGCCAAGATCGAAACGCCATCGGCGGTCGAGCGGCTCGATTCGATCGTGCGCGCGGCGGACGCGGCGATGGTGGCGCGCGGCGATTTGGGCGTCGAGTTGCCGCCCGAAACCGTGCCCGTGATTCAAAAGCAAATCATCGGCACCTGCCGCATTCACCGAAAGCCGGTGATCGTCGCGACCGAAATGCTGCAATCGATGGTCGATTCGCCGCGACCGACCCGCGCCGAAGCCAGCGACGTCGCGCACGCCGTGTTCGGCAACGCCGACGCTGTCATGCTCTCGGCCGAGAGCGCGAGCGGCAAATTCCCAATTCAAGCTTGCCGCATGATGGATCGCATCATTCGCCAAGCCGAGGCGAGCCGCTTCTTCGCGCCAGCCGCATCCGAACCCGATCACACGACGCCGGACTCGATCGCGCACGCCGCCTGTGCGATCGCGCGCGAAGTCGGTGCGAAGCTGATCGTTACTTTGACCGAATCCGGGCTCACCGCGCGGCTGGTCTCGAAAGCGCGCCCGACCGCGCCGATCCTCGCGTTTTCGTCGGACGATCGCACACTCCGCCGTTTGGCCTTGTATTGGGGCGTGTCCCCGCGCACGCTCGTCGGCCGGGCGGCGAGTTTGGAGGAGCAAGTGCAAACCACGAGCCAGAGCTTGATGGACAACGGTCTCGTCAAATCAGGTGAGCGCTACGTCATGGTCTACGGCGCGCGTGTCGGCGTGCGCGGCGCGACCAACGCGGTACGAGTGGAGCAACTTCCGTGAACTCGCGAAGCCACCTCGTCACTGAGTTGGCTTCTCTTTCTTATCCGGGGGTTCAACGATCACGGCGGAGGGGGCTCTGTTAAGCGCACTCTCCGGTCGCAGCCCCGAGCTCGAGAAATACGAGCTGCTCGAGGAAATTGGGCACGGCGGCATGGCCACCGTGTACCGCGCGCGCGACAAGCGCCTCGGCCGCGAAGTCGCAGTGAAGGTGATTCACCATCATTTGCGCGAAAACCAAGAAGTCGCGACGCGTTTCGTCAGCGAGGCGCGCGCGGTGGCCAAGGTCAAACACTCCGGCATCGTCGAAGTTTACGACGTTTCGGACACGGACGAAGCCGAGCGCTACCTGGTGCAAGAGCTCGTGCGCGGCACCACGCTGCGCCAACTTTTGGCCAAGCGCGGCTTTTTGCCCGCTGAAATCGCGGCGGCCATGGGCGTCGAAATCGGCGCCGCGCTCGAGCACGCGCACGGACTCGGCGTGATTCACCGCGACATGAAGCCGGAAAATGTCCTGCTCGAAATGCCGCGCGAAGGCCAAGCCGAAGCCGAAGCCGCGGCGATCCCGCGCGTGAAGATCACCGACTTCGGCATCGCCAAATTGCTGGACGTGCAAGGCGTCACGTCGACCGGGCAAGTGCTCGGCTCGCCTGCGCACATGGCGCCCGAACAAATCGAGGGCGGCGACGTGAACGCCGCGGCGGATGTTTTTGGTTTGGGGGTTTTGCTTTACGAGTCGATGGTCGGCAAATTGCCGTTCGACGGCAAGAACCCCGCGCAAGTGCTGCGGCGCGTGCTCGACGGCACGTTCACGTCGCCGGATCGCGCGCGGCCGACGATCGGTTCGGGCTTGTCGCAAATCGTGAGCAAGGCGCTCGCTCGGGACGCGGTGGATCGTTATCAGAGCGCCAAAGCGCTCGCGGAGGCACTCAAAGCCGAACTCGACAAATTCGGCTTCAGCGATCCGCGGCGCGAGATTTTCGAATTCTTGCGCGCCCCGGGCGAGTACCAAAAAAAATACGAGCCGCGACTTTTGTCAGAGCTTGGCAAACGCGCGCACGCGGCGCGCGCCACCAAGGATTTCGTAGCCGCGGCCGCGTCGTTCAATCGCGCGCTCGCATTTCGTCCGGACGACACGGATTTGTTGCGCCAAGTGGCACAAATCGCGCGTGGCGAGCGACTGCGTCTCGCGCTCATGCGAGCTTTTGCCGGCGTCGTCGCGACCGCGACGTTGGTCGGTGTCGCGTTCGGCGCGGTCGCTTGGATTCGCTCGCGTCCGAGTCGAAGCACCGCGCCCGAAGCAGCATTGTCCGCTAGCTCGCCGCTGGCGAGCGCGCACGGAGCAGCGCCCAGCCTCGATTTGTCCGAGCCGGCCGCGGCAGACAGCGCCGAGCCGCGACGTCAAAGCGCGGACGGCTCGCGCCACAACGCTCACGCCCGGCCGCCGTCGTCATCGGGAGCCGTGAGCAGCGCCGCGGTCGAAACTGCGACGGTGCGCGTGCTCGTCGATGGGCCGAAGAACGCGACCGTCAAAGTGGACG
>DASYCL010000921.1:0-5085 GCA_036500245.1 Polyangiaceae bacterium
CGCGCGCACGGCACTGCCGAGCACTGCGCCCGTGTCCGCGTCGATACCGGACGGAATATCGAGCGCGAAGCGCGGACAGCGCGCGCCGTTGATGAACTCGATCGCATAGCGCAAAAATCCGGTTACTTCGCGATCGAGCCCGGTGCCGAATATGGCATCGACCACGGCGCGCGCGCTTTCCAAGGCATTCCCCAACAAACCCAAGTCATTCGGGCCAAGCTCCTTCACACCGCCGCCCACGCCGACGAACGAGCGATAGTTGCTCTCGGCGTCACCGGTGAGCCGCTCGGACTTGACCAGCAAATACACACGCGGATCGGCGCCGAGCGTGAGTAAACGCCGCGCCACGACGAAGCCGTCCCCGCCGTTGTTGCCCGCGCCGCACACGATCACGATGCGCGCGCGGCTACCCGGGCGAAGCTCGAGCTCGCGCGCGATCACTTCGGCTGCGCCGCGACCGGCGTTCTCCATCAAGAGCAAACTCGGTGTTTGACCTGCGCTGCTCGCGTGAGCGTCGAATTTGCGCATCTCGGCGCGAGACAGCACGGCAATCATGCTGCCATCATACTCGAGAACCGCGCGCGCGCGTACGCGGCGCTCAACCGCTATTCGCTGTCGAGCGCGACCACCGCGGCCGCGACTCCGGCGTCATGCGTGATCGAGACTAAAATGCGGCGCACGCCCAGGCGATCGGCATGTGCCCGCGCCGCTCCGAGGAATTCCATGCACGGCGCACCGCGGCCGTCCGAACGCACTTCGATCGTGTGCCAGAGCACATCCGGCGGGCCGCCAAGTGATTTCGCCGCCGCCTCTTTCGCGGCGAAGCGCCCAGCCAGCGCGATGGCGCGATCCGCGCGCCCTACCAAATCCGCCTGCTCGTTCGCGGTCAAGATGCGCTGCCAAAAGCGGTCGCCGAAGCGATCGAGCGACGCGCGCACGCGCTCGATCGAAGCCACATCGATGCCGAGCCCGAGCAGCATCTTCGCGCTAGCCTCGCGCGCGACGCAGCGAAAGGCCGCGCTCGATCGCACTCCGCAGATCGCGCACGGCGCGGTCCATCCCGATGAGCACCGCGTCTGCGATCACCGAATGACCGATGTTGAGCTCGACGATTTCCGGAATGGCCGCGATGTCGATCACATTGGATCGCGTGAGCCCGTGCCCCGCCGCGACTTCGAGCCCAAGGCCGTGTGCGAGTGCGCATGCACGCTGCAATCGCGCGAGCTCTTCCGCGCGCGCCTCACCTTGCTTGTGGCAGTACTCGCCGGTGTGAAATTCGACTTGCGCCGCGCCGAGCTCACGCGACAAGCGCACGTGCGCTTCGTCGGGCGCGATGAACAGGCTCAGTTTGATCTTCTTCTGCACGCACATCGCGGCCACTTTTTCGATCGCGGCGCGCGTCGCAACAACGTCTAGGCCGCCCTCGGTCGTGAGCTCGGCGCGACGTTCGGGCACGAGCGTGATCACGTTCGGCACGACGCGTTCGGCGATGCCGCGCATTTCGTCGGTCGCCGCCATCTCTAGGTTCAGCATCGTAGTGAGCGAGGCGCGCAGCCGCGCGATGTCGTCGTCTTTGATGTGACGGCGATCTTCGCGCAAATGCGCAGTGATGCCGTCCGCGCCGGCGAGCTCGCAGATCGCCGCTGCCGCGACTGGATCGGGATACACGGTGCCGCGCGCGTTGCGGATCGTCGCTACGTGATCGATGTTGATGTGAAGTCGAATCATGGTCGTGTGCCGCCGTCGCTCGGGCTCGTCGCGCTCGGTGCAGCTCGTGCGCTGGGAGGCGGCGCGGTCGGCTTGATGTCTTTACAACAGCGGAAGCCGAGGTGGTAGTTGCGATGGCTGTCCGCCGCGCGAATCAGGCCCGCGTGCCACGCGAGGCCGCGCCAGCGGCAGTCGTCCGGGTGCACCGCTTCGCTCGCGAAAATGAACCAGCTGCCCTTCATTTCGGTTTCGCCGGTGCCGCCGTTTTTCCCGAGCTGCTCTTCTTTGAGCGGCAAATTCATGTGCTCGGCGGCGTTGCCGTGCTGATCGTAGACGCCGAATTTGCTCACGCACTCGGGGAACGCGCCGGTCGGATACGTGTTCGAACCGCAGATGCCCCAATCCGGCGTGTAGCACTCCTTGCTCTTGTGGCTCATCGTACCGCACTTTTTCTGATCCGCCTTCGGCCCGTACGCCCAGATCAATTCGCGCGACTTGTTGTGCAAGTACTCCTGCATCAGGCGACGCTCGCCGAAAGTGTAGTCGACATCAGGTGTGTGCAGTGCGCCGGCGCAGGCGCCTTCCCACTCGTGCGCGTCGCACAAACGTTTGCCTTCGGCTTCGCATAACTCCGCAGCTTGGCTCGAGCGCACCCAGACGACGGGATACTCACAAGGGATATTCGGAAACTCGAACTGATCGATGCACACGCTGGCACTGTCTGGAGTTTCGCCCTTTGTGGGATCGTAAATCGTGACCATGTTGTCCGCGCCGCAACGCGGATCCGCCGGGTGCTCGCCCTCGTGTTCCGCGCGGATCGCGCGACATTCCGCGCGCGTCATCGGATGTTTGGTGATCGTCGGGTCGCCCTGGCTCACGCGACCCGAGGCGTTGAAAATCGCTTCGATCTTGTCCAGCGCGCCCGGCGGCAGAGCGAGCTGATTTTTCATGTTCGCGAACAAAGCTTCGCGCTGCTCGGGCAGCGTCTTCGCGTCGGTGTCGATGTACGGCGGTCGCACTTGCGGCGGCGGCGGCAAATTCGGCAACGCGCTCGCCGCGCTCAGGACCGGTGGTGGTTTCGGCACTTCAGTCGTCCGTAAATTCGGCGGGGGCGTCGCCGCGCGATGCGCCAGGCGTCGCGCCACGACGACACCGGCGGCGACCAAGCTAAAAATGCCGAGCGCGAATGCCGCGCGTGATTGCTTCATGGTAGACCCGACCCGAGAGAGTTACCGTGAACCAGAGCGCGCGTCGGGAAAAATCCGAAACTCTCGAGCCAATTGGCCGATCGAGCTGTCCGCATCGGCCGCCGTGTCCGGGCTGTCCGCGTTTCGGTGAGCCAGGCATCTCACGAGCCGCTTACGCGGCGTTGAACGCGCTCGCTCGTGCCCACGGTTTGCCGGGTGTCCCGGTTATTTCCGGGAAATCGCGCGGCTTTCGCCAGCGTTCGCGGCTCGCGATCCGAGGGCGCGTGGGCTCGCCGAAGCTCGGCTTGTTCGAGCTCGGCACGCATCGCGTCGTGCATATTCCGCATTGTGTCGTGCACCATCCGCTGATCAATCGCGTCGCGGAGGTCGTACGCCGCGCGCTGGTCGACGCAAAGCTCACTTGCTACTCGGACAACGCGCACGCCGGGCTCGCGCGTTACCTGCAAGTCGTAGTCGAGCAGAGCTCGCAGACGGCGCAAGTGGTGCTGGTTGGAAACAGCGAGACACCGGATCCATTCGCACCGTTTTTCGAGCTCGTACGCGAGCGGCTCGGGAGCGAGCTGCACAGCCTGTGGTGGAACAAAAACACGGAGCGCGCGAACACGATCTTGGGCTCGGAGTTTGAGCGCATCCTCGGGCCAGAAAGCGTGGTCGAGCATTTCGGCGGCCACGCGGTGCACTATCCGCCCGGCGCGTTCGGGCAAAACAACCTCGAAATTGCGGCGCGCATCATCGAGCATGTGCGCGCTCAAATCCCCGAAGGCGCGCGCGTCGCCGAGTTTTACGCGGGCGTGGGTGCGATCGGCTTATCGATCCTGGATCGAGCGCGCGAATTGCGGCTGAACGAAATCGCGCCCGCGTCGTTGCTTGGCTTGAATTTGGGGTTGGATCAGCTCTCGACGACGGATCACGCCAAAATTTCGGTATTTGCCGGCGCGGCCGGCGTCGCGCTTTCGTGCGCGGAAAGCGCGGAAGTGGTGATCGCGGATCCGCCGCGCAAAGGACTCGATCCCGAGCTCACTGAGTTTCTCGCCGAGCGTGCGCCGGAGCGCTTCATCTACGTGAGCTGCGGCCTCGAATCGTTTTTGAGTGACGCCGCGCAGCTCTGCGCGCACGGCAAGCTCCGGCTCGCCGCGCTCAGCGCATATTCATTGCTGCCGTTCACCGAGCATGTCGAAACCGTGGCGCACTTCGAACGCGCGTGAACAGCTTCACTCGAACGAGCACACGTATTCGGCGATGCCGCTTCCGACGCTGATGTCGAAGCCGGATTTGCCGGGCACTTGAAAGAACGTGCCGGCCGCGTAGTCGCGCCATTCGCTCGTGCCGTCGATGCGCACGCGACAATTGCCGGCCACGATGTCCATGCGTTCCGGCGCATCCGTCCCGAAGTGAAACTCACCCGGGTAAATCAGGCCGAGCGTTTTCTTCACGCCGCCTTCGAGCAAGATGGTGTGGCTCACCACTTTGCCCTCGAAGTAGACGTTGGCTTTGGCGACGGCGGTCACATTTTTGAACTCAGTGGATGACATGGGCGCCGATGATCTCAAAAAAGCCAAATCAATCAAGCCAAGCAAAGCTCGCAGCGGCTAACGCTTGGCGCGGCGCGAAGCGCGCACTTTCGACCATTCCTCGCGCAAGATTGCCCAGCGCTCGTGGTCACGCCAGCGCCCGCCGATTTTGAGATAGCACGGCGAAAACCCCTCCAAACGAAAGCCGAGCCCTTCGACCAACTGGCGCGAACGGCGATTGCCGGGTTGCACATTGGCTTCGAGCCGATGCAAGCCAAGCTCGCCGAACGCGCGATCGAGCACGAGAGCGAGGCCTTCGCGCATGAGCCCTTGGCCCGCGAATGGTTCGAATGCGTAGTAGCCGAGATAGGCGCTGTGAAAAAGCCCGCGCACGATCTCGTTCAGGTTGACGACGCCGGCAAGCTCAACGCTCTCGTTCGAGCAAACGAAAAGCGAAATGTGCCGTACACCTCGGGTGCGCTGAAGAAACTCACGAAATTGCTCACTCGTCTCCGGCGCTTTCAACCACGGGCGATGTAGCCGCCGGCTCTTGCGCACGCGCTCGAGGAACTCCGCTTCACGCGCGCGCGACGGCACTTCGAGGTACACGCGCGAGGGACGACGAACGTGCCGCGCCGTCACGCGCGCCTCGTTCCGAC
>DASYCL010000922.1:0-2695 GCA_036500245.1 Polyangiaceae bacterium
AGGCGATCGTCGCGAAGATCGAAGACCTCGCGAACGTCGAGCAAAGGCCGGCGATGGAAGCACGCACCATGGCGCTGCTCGTCGCGCCGAAGCCAGTCGTGTTTCAGCGCTTGGCGCAAGCGCAACGCGAAAAGAAGACCGACGACAAAGATCACCATCACACCGAGTCCACTCAGTCCCTGAACGTCGACGAAGAGGCGCTGCACGAGCCCGACGACGACGACGATGACGACGACGATGATGGCGACGACACAGAGGCTGCGGCCGACGACGCCAAAGCGTAGCTGACCGCGCGTCACTGCGACGAGCGCAGCTCGCGATCCCATCGCGTGCTGCGCTCTCGTCTTTTGTGGCCAAGCGCTAGTGGTGCGGAATCACGCCGCCGAAATACGCCCCCGCGGCCCCGGCCGCAGCGACCAGCAAGACGACGATAGCGATCACGCCGCCCTTGCCTTTGCTCTTCGGATATTCGACGTCATCGGCGGGCAGCGCGAGTGGAGTCGGTGCGGCGGCGGGTGCGGCCATGCGCGGCAACGGCGCTTGAGCAGGGATGATCACGGGCTTGGCCGCGCCAGCGGGCGGCGCTGACGACGAATTGCCGCGCGGAAAATCCGAACGCGAACGACCCGAGAGCGGATCGTCTTCGAGCGCCGCGAGATTGCCGAGCTCGTACGAATCCGACGACGCGGCCGGCGGCGACACGTCGAGCCCCAGATCGCCGAGATCGTCGGCCCAGCCCTGCACGTTTTCGAAGGAACCGAGCTGCAACGGTGCCGAGCCGTGTTTGGCCACCACCGAGCCTCCGGACACTTTGGCTGCGGCCGCTGCGGCTTGTTCTTCCAGTGAAGTGAACTCGAACAAAGCTTCGTCGATCAAGGAGCCGATGATCGAGCCGCGGTCGTACTTGCTGCGGCGCTTCTTGTCTTCGCGATCGAGTCGGATCGGCTCGACCAATTGCGCAATGTCGAACGACGACACGGCGCGGCCCATGTGAAAGAGCATGTTGTTCAGATCGCGGCCGAAATCGCGCGCGGTCGGGTAACGCGCCGCAGGATCGCCGGCAAGCGAGCGCATCAGCACGCGCTCGAGCTCGGGCGAAACCTTGGGATTGAACTGGCGAATCGACGGCACGCGCGCTTGTTGCACCATGCGCACGGTCTCGAGATCGGTCTCGCCCATGAACAAGCGGCGACCCGCGAGCAGCTCCCACAAGATGATGCCGACCGCAAAAATGTCGGTCTTGGCATCGACCGCCAAACCTTGCGCGGCCTCCGGCGAGAGGTAACTGAATTTGCCCTTGATGATCCCGGGCTCGCTCTTCTCGAGTTGGCTGTTGGCTTTGGCGAGGCCGAAATCCACGATCTTTACTTCGCCGAAACGCGTGATGAGCACGTTCGGCGGCGACATGTCGCGATGCACGATGTGCAGGCTCTGACCGTTCGAATCCGTGAGCTCGTGCGCGTAGGCGAGCCCTTCGCAAATGCGCACGCAGATCAAACACGCTTCCTCGACCGGAAACGGCGTCGCGACTTTCTTCCGGTACTCGATCACGCCTTTGAGATCGGCGCCATCGACGTACTCCATGACGATGAAGTAAGTGTTGTCGCCGACGCCGATGTCGAACACTTGAACGCAGTTCGAGTGCGAGAGCTGCGCGCTGACGCGCGCCTCGTCCAAGAACATGCCGATGAATTGCTTCTTCTCCGACAGGTGCGGCAAGACGCGCTTGATCGCGACCGTCTTCTTGAAGCCTTCGAGGCCGGCGCTTTCGGCCCGGAACACCTCGGCCATGCCGCCCGAGGCAATTTTCTCGAGCACTTTGTAGCGTTGCTGTTGCTGGGCCATGCGCGGGTCGGGCCTACAATACTGGTTTGGGGCCCGGGAGCGAAACTCCTTACGCCAAGCGCTTGCCGCGCTTGAAAAAGCGCGACATAAGCCGGTCCCATGAGCGGCCACGGACACCACGACGCAAGCGATCTCGACGCTTACGACCACGCGCACGAGGACGAGACGACTTCCGACGACTTTCCCGCCGACGAACCACGCTCGCCCGGCTGGCTTCCTTTGCTCGGCGGAGCGCTCTTGCTCGGCGCGATCTTCGCGCTCGTAGCGACCGGTTCCAGCGGCAAGACTACCGAAGAGCTCGCGAAGGACGCAGCCGCGGCAAATCCGAGCGCCAGCGCCGCGGGTTCAGCCGCCGCACCGTCTTCGGCTCAACGGCCGGCACCGGCAATTCCGCCGAATGCGCAGATGCCCGGGAATCATCCGGCATTCGCGCCGCCCGCCGCGCACTGAACGGCGTGCTCCGACAATCCGCTCGCCAAGCCCGAGTTTTGTGTGTAAGTACGCGCTCCCTCCCGGGGCCGTAGCTCAGCTGGGAGAGCGCCTGACTGGCAGTCAGGAGGTCACCGGTTCGATCCCGGTCGGCTCCACGAAAATCGATGCATGTCCGATAGCGGCCGCTCCGACGAGCGGCCGTTTTCGTTTCGATCTGAGCCGTGAAGATTTTTGGGGTTCAGCGAAGCGCCCGTAGCGCGCACTGGTAGCCCGCTTCAGCGTGAACGGAGCTCGAGCTCGATGCGTTCGGGCGCCTTCAGCGTCGCGAGCGCGCTGGCGAACGGATCGTGTTTGCCGTTTCCGATCGCGCTGAGTTGCGCGGCGGGGACGCCGCATTTCTCTTCGAGCGTTTGAGCCA
>DASYCL010000923.1:0-1994 GCA_036500245.1 Polyangiaceae bacterium
CGGGCGGCGGCGGATCGAGTTGACGCGTGCCGGCAGGATGAGCCGGAGTCGCGATTTCGGGATATACCGCGCCGCAGCCAGCCGTCAGGGCACCCCCAACCAAAAAAGCCAAGCCAAGTACGCCGCGTTGTAACGAGGGCCGAAGCATTTGGGCGCGAGGCTACACCCAAGCTCACTTGAGTGTACAGGCCGAGCGCTTTACGCCGTAGCTCAGCGGGGCGTCTAAAGCGCTCATCAGCGCGCGCAAGTCCGAGCCATCTCCGCGCGCCGTCCTGCCGGAACAACTCACGGGTCCGCATGCTCGGAAATAGAACAACGAAGCTGATTCGCCGGGCTGATCACGGTTCTCGACTGAGAGGCGGCCACGTTAAAGCTGACCGGACAGGCGCCCGCCGCGTTGCTCGACAGGCCGGCGGCCAAGCGCGGCGCCCGCGCAGGGCTAGAACGGTTCGAAGCATTGGCTAGTCCACCAAGCCCGAAACAACCTCGCCTCGCGAGAGCCCGCAGGCTTCCGCTACGCCGTCACGGTAACCGAGCCAGAACGCCAGCGCGCGCTCCATTTCGTCGATCACTTCTCGGCGCGTTTCGCTAGGCGCGTGGTCGAGCATCACGCGCCATGCGGCAGCGCGGTGTTCGCCTTCGACGGCGCGGTGCGCCTTCGTGAGCTTGAGGTGGTCGAGCGGAAGCCCATAGTGCACGACCAACGGATGCTGCTCGAGCGGCGGCGCGGCTCTGCGCGGCAGTGACGAATCGAGCTCGCCGCGTTCGTGCGCGGTGCCCTCCAGAAACAAGGTGGTCACGGCAGCGGCTACTTCCCAGCCTCGGCTGCTGCACGTCGTCGCTTCGTCGAGGAACTCGCGATACGCGCGCGCGGGCGGCAGCAACGTAACGTGGTCGAAACGTGACAGATCCATGCCGAGACCTCGCGGATATTCTAAAAACAATTCCGGATGCGGTTTACCCGCGTGGATGCCGCCGGTTTCTTCCTCGTACACGTTCTCGATCAATTCGCGGCGCACCGCGGCGATCGGGCATGCGATGTAGGCGCGCGCCACCATGATCGGAAAGTCACGCACGTAAGTCGCGTACTCCTGCTCCAAATGAACGTGGAGTAACTCCTTTCGCACCGTCCCATTCGTGAACGATGGCCACGCCCAGTGCGTCTTCCGCTCCATGATCCCGAGCAGTGCTTCCTTGAAGTCTTCTCGATCCATGCGCCGCGAAAGCTAGCACCAGAGCCAGTTCTAGGACCAAAAGTGGGCACTCCATCCACGAGACGCCACGCGGCCGACGCACCAGGCTCAAAGGCCGGCAAGGCCGCCGCTGTCGCACATTGGGCCAAGCTCTCACGCTCGATAAACCCGAGAGGATCGGCGTGCGGAGAACGCGCATGAGCGGTATGATTGATCACGCGCAGGGCGCGATCCTCGCAAAGGCACACGGAGACACGCATGGCACGCATGTTCGGCTTCATCGGCAATCGCCCAGATTTGGGGGCTCGCGTGCTCGAAGCCAACGCGAGCTTGCTACGCGCTCGGCGTACGCTCGGCGATCCGCTCGGTTGGGGCCTCGGCTTCTACCAATCGGGTGAAGTGCTCTTGCGACGCAGACCGATCGACGATCGAGACGAGATCGATCTAGTCGAAGCCGCGGGCGACATCCGCACGGACGTGCTGATCGGGCATGTGCGGCGCGCGTCGGTCGGCGGTCTCCGCACCGAAAACACGCATCCCTTCCGCTACCGCATGTGGCTCTTCGCGCAGACCGGCACGATCTTCGGCTTCGAGCGGTTGCGCGAACGGCTGCTCTCGTCGCAGCCCGAGTTCCTGCGCAAGAACGTGCGTGGCGAAACCGACAGCGAGCTGTTCTTTTATTTATTTCTGTCGTTCCTGCACGACGCGGGTCACTTGAGTGATGCGCACGTCGCTGCCGAGCACGTCGCGGGCGCGCTTCGCGCCTCCATTTCCCTGGTCGATCGCCTCTCGGCCGAAGAG
>DASYCL010000924.1:0-2537 GCA_036500245.1 Polyangiaceae bacterium
GGCGATTCGCGAGAACCTTGCGGCCACCCTTCGTGCTCAGTCGCTTGCGAAAGCCGTGCGTGCGGAGACGGCTGGTGTTGTGCGGTTGAAAAGTGCGCTTCATGACGGCCTCGAAAGGGAGCGGGAGTAAGCCATCCCACCCCACGCTAGTCAAGTCCATGCCTAGCTAGGCGAAAGGCTTCTGCTTTTGGGTGCAAATCCACCACAGCTGCAATCGGGAACGGACCCGCTATCATTGCTTGGATGCGTCGCTCTTTCTGGACTGTCGTTCTAGCGAGCCTGGCTCCATTGCTCTCCGGAGTCACTAGCTGCGCGGCGAGGCCAGGCGCGGTGCCGATGGCGGGCCATCGCAATTTTTCTACCGCATGCGTGTTCGGGCTGCGTGGCGTGCGCGTGGCGGTGGAGGACGCGACGCCCAAAGGGATCGACGTGCGCTTGACGATGTGTGCCGATCGCGATCGATTGCGCGATCGCGCGCGGCGCTTCATCGATTCGCAAGGCGCGCTCGAAGCAAACGCGTCGAGCCTCGACGTGCGCCACGTCGAGCTCGCGCACCAACCGGCGTCCGCGCATGTCGAAGACATCGCTGAAGGCGTGCGCATCGTGGTCGTGCCGGACGCGGGCAGCGACGCCTACGCCATCCGCGACGAAATCAAAACCCGCGTCAAACGCGCGACCGACAACACGCGCTGCGATTAGAGCCCAGCGAGCGGTCGAGCGTCGCGCTGGTCGCCTCGATGGCGAGCCCGCATCGATGACATCGAGCGGCGCCGTCTCACCAGCGCCGAAACGCGAACGGCACGGTGCTTTGCGTCGCGCGGCTCAGAACATCACGCCGTCTTCGACGTAAATCCCGAGCGGCAGTGACGGGTTTTCGGAGGCGGCGTCGGGCGAATAGGCGACTTCGAGGCGAAAGACGGCGGCTTGGCCCCACTGCAGATAGCCGCCGGCGCCGGCACCCCACTTGAGCCCGATGCCGCTGCCGTCGGCGCGCGCGTGGAACGTGTAGTCGCTCCACAGCCTGCCCGTGTCGAAGAGCAGGTTGCCCCCCAAATGAAATTCTTGATCGAAGAGGTGAAAACGCACGAGTAGCGCGCGCACCTCGGCGTTGCCGAAGACTTTGATCAAGCCCGAATAGCGCCCGTCGGGTACGCCGCGCACCGAAGAAGACCCGCCGATCATTTCGTCGGTGAGGAAGACGCCGCCGGTGTAGAGATCGTAGACGGGCACGTTACCGAACTCGAGATCAGCGACGCCGCGCAAGGCGAGGATCGCGGGGCCGCCGAGCGGCAAATAAGTGCTGATGCGCGCGCCCGCACCGCCGTAGCCGATGCCCGACGAAGTCGGCAGTCCGTAGGTGCCGCGTAGGCCGATGTGATGGTAGCTGCCGCGGCGTGGAAAGATTTCGCTGTCGCGCGTGTCGTAGACGATGCCTGCTGCGAGCGTGAATAGGCTCGCGGGATCGACGCCGCGAATTGCGCCCGCGGCCGCGTCGCTCGCGAGCTTGCTGCCGTCATAAGGGTGCGGATCTTCGAAGCGGTAGATCGTGCCGAACATCAGATCGACCGGGCCTTGCAGGGTGACGCGCGTGAGCTCGCGGAAGCGCGCTTGGCGATCGTCGAATTCGAAGTAGCGCGGCGATGCACCGGCGGGCGCGTTCGGGCTCGACGCATTGCCGACGCCGAAATACAGCTGGTTTACCGTGCGGTAGTAGAGTAGCTGCGGGTTCAGTCGCACCCGGCCGCCGAAGACCTGCGGCACGTCGATGTTCCACTGATAACTCTGCTGGGTGATTTCGTCGCCGTGCGGGCCGCTTTTTAGGCTGAGCGCGAGCACGACGTCCATGTTCCATTGATACGGGACCACGCCGTTCGCGAAGTGGCTCAACGTACCGACCACGCCGAACTCGAAGCCGATGTCGCTGTCACCGCCGAGCAGCGGAAAGCCGGCGGGTTCGTAGTGCGGCGTTTCGTAGTCGTGCGCGTCATCGCTGTCGACGTTCGACGGCGCGTCGGTCTTCGACGGCGTGCGCGAAGTTTCGTCGGGCTCTGCGTTCGCGTTCGTGCCGGCGTGCGAGGTTCTCGCGTCGTCCGCGCCGAAACAGGTTCCCACCCAAAAAAATACGCACGCGATGACGAGCGCCGTGAGCAGCGCGCGTGCTCGCCAAATCGCCACGGCTGTGACGTTATGGCTTCTTCTGTTCGGGAATTGCGTCGCCGCCGCCCGAATTGATGGGCGTATCGCCGGAGCTCTTGCCCGTGCTGACGACCGGCGCATGTCCGCCCGGATCTGCCATGCTTTCGGGCGCGCCGGGCGGAGCAGTTGCGCTGTTCGTGGCGCTATTCAGATCGCTCGTGCCCGATGCGGGATCGACGCTGGGATTTCCATTGGTGTCGATCGGCTGGGTCGGGCCGCTCGTTGAAGGATTTTGCGCCGGCGGGGACGGGTTGCCGCCACAACCAACGGCGAGCAGCGACGCTGCAACGGTTGCCAGGAGCGATGTTGCTGATTTCACGAGTGGAAGGCGTTGCAGCGAG
>DASYCL010000925.1:0-5443 GCA_036500245.1 Polyangiaceae bacterium
TTCGTGACGGGTCTGGGCCGCACTTGGCAACAAGTGGAGACCCCCTCACCCCCTTTGAGAATCAATGGCTCTCAGACCGACCTGTGTTTCTGCGTGTGCACTGTACTTCTCCATCGTCGCTGTCGGATGCTCCGGCGGCCGCGGTTCGGACGGCTCCCCGAGTGACACGGCAGGTAGCAGCGGTACTGTCGGAGGCAGCTCGACGAGCGGAGCCGGAGCAAGCGGAATCGTGAGCGGCGGCAGCACCGGGAATACGGTTGGCGGCAGCGCCAACACGAGCACGAGCGGCAGCACCGGAACGAGCGCCGGTGCGAGCGGCACGAGTACCACCGGCGCTGGCGGCTCGGACTCGAGCGGCGCGGCGGGACAGAGCAGCGGCGGCACGACCGGTTCAGCAGGCTCGAGCGGCGCGGGCTCCGCAGGTCAAGCCGGCGCCGGGCCTTCGGGTCCCGCGCTCGCTTTTCCACAAGCACAAGGCTTTGGAAAAAGCGCGACCGGCGGACGCGCAGGCACCGTTTACCACGTCACTAACTTGAACGATTCGGGCACGGGCTCTTTCCGCGACGCAGTGAGCGCATCGAATCGCATCATCGTGTTCGACGTGGGCGGCTATGTAGCGTTGAAGACGGCGGTGTCCGCGAAGAGCAACCTGACGATCGCCGGGCAAACTGCGCCGGGCGGCGGGATCGGCTTCGAGGGTGGCGAGATCTCGTTTGCGAGCTCGTCGAACATCATTCTTCGTTATGTGCGCATTCGCCCGGGCAGCGACACCGCGAGCACCGAGGACGACGCGCTCAGTTTGTATCGCGCGCACAACGTCGCGATCGACCATTGTTCATTCGAGTTCGCGCCGTGGAACGACATCGACGGGGTGAGCGATGATTGGCAAACCTATCCGGTGACGGACATCTCGATTCAAGACTCGTTGATCGCCGATCCGACTGGGCAGCAATTTGGCGCGCACACCGAGTCGGTGTCGAGCAATTGGGCCTGGTACCGCAACATCTTCGCGAATTCGCACAATCGCAATCCGCTGGCGAAGGTGAACACCGTGTTCGTCAATAACCTGCTCTACAACGATTCCGCGGGTTACACGACGCACACGAGCACCAACTTCACGCATGACATCGTGAACAACTATTTCGTGTTCGGTCCGGCTTCGACCGGCACGGACAACACTTGGTACCAAGTCGACAAGAACCAATCGATTTATTACGCGGGCAATCTCAAGGACACGAATCTGAACGGCTTGCTCGACGGCGCGGCCACGACCCCGTATTGGTATCAAGGCACTGGCACCGTGCTCTCGAGTCCATGGTCGACCGAGACCAATGCAGAGACGCCGCTCGATGCACCGTCTGCCGCGCGCGTCGCGATCTCGCTCGCTGGGCCGTTACCGCGCGATGAAATGGACTCCTTGATCATCAGCCAAGTGATGACGCTCGGCAAAGGCACCACGGGCGCCGGGACCAACACCGTCGGCCCGGACGGCGGCTTGTACACCAGCCAAACGCAGACCGGCCTCGGCAACAACGGTTACGGAACGATCGCGACCGGTACGCGCCTCACCGACACGGACAACGACGGCATGCCCGACATCTGGGAAAACGCCAACGGCTCGAGCGCAAGCACGGATGACGCGATGAAAAAAGCCGCCGACGGCTACACGCTGATCGAACATTATTTGAACTGGCTCGCCGAACCGCACGCGACCTCGAGCGCCGGCGCTTCGGTCAGCATCGATTTGTCGGCGTACGCCACGGGGTTCGGCAGCGTCTCGCCGACTTATGCGGTGAATGGCGCGCAAAATGGCACCGTCAGCCTGCAAGGTCACGCTGCGCAATTTCAGCCGAGCTCGGGCTTTCACGGTCTCGCGTCGTTCAACTTCAGCGTGACGGGCTCGGACCGCACGGCGTACTCGAGCGAAGTCGTGGTGCTCGCCGCGCCTTGAATGCGCGCGTTAGGGCTGTGAGATCGCCTGGGCTTCGGCAGCACTCGGCGCGGGTTCCTGAACCTGCACTGCCGTGCGCGAAGCGATGTCCACGGCCATCAGGCTCGCGAGCAAAAACAGCATGAATAGCGCCGAGAGCGCGCCGAGGCGCGCTGAAGCCGGTAGTGCGCCGAATTGCATGAACACGAACAGCACGAGCAGCGCCTTCAGTGCCGCGATCGCGAGGGCAATCACCAAACTGAGCCGCCCGAACTCGACGAACGAAAACCCGTAGCTCAGCCCAGCGAGCACGAGCAACAGCGCGCCCGTGCGGAGTGTGCGGCTGAGCGCCGCGCGAGGGTTCGAGGATGCGGTGCTCATGCGAGGTAGTAGAGCGGCCACAGGAAAATCCAGATCAAATCGATCAAGTGCCAGTAGAGCGCGGCGTTCTCGAGCACGTACGCGCGCGTTTCATCGATACTGCCGCGCGCGACACTGCGCGCGCTCAGCCCCAAAATGATCAAGCCGACAGTCACGTGAATTGCGTGGAGCCCGGTCGAGACGAAATAGAGCGTCCAAAACAAGGCTAAGCCGTGAATCGGGTGCTCGGCAAAGTAACTGCCGTTGCCGCCCGGAAAAATTCCGTCGCCGAAGTGACCCGCGTATTCGTAGAGCTTCAGCGCGAGGAAGCCCGCGCCGAGCAGCATCGTGAGCGACAACGCGAGGACGCAGGCGCGACGCTGCTTTTGCTGCAAAAACTCGAGCGACGCGGCGACCGAGGTGCTGCTCGCGAGCAAGATCGCCGTATTGGTCGAGCCGATGGTCTTCGATGCGTGCTCGACGCCGGCGCGAAACGCAGCGGGATTTTCGACGCGGCCAGCAGCGTAGAGCGCGAACAAGCCCGCGAACAGCAAGAGCTCGCTCGACAGAAACACCCACATCCCGAGCCGCGCGGCGTGCGCTTGGCGCTCGGCGGATTCGAAGTGCGGAGCGTGCGCGACACCGTTCATGGTTCTTCTCCGCGCGCGCGCCAGGGGGTCGTGTAGTCGTAAGCGTCGAGCTCGAAGTCGGGCTGGCCATCGAAATTCTTTTCGGGCGGCGGCGAGCTCGTGCGCCACTCGAAGCAACGCGAGCTCCACGGGTTGTCCGTCGCGCGCCGGCCGGCGAAGACCGCGTAGGTCAAGTAACCGAGCGTGATCAGCATGCCGGTTGCCAAGATCGATGCGCCGAGCGTGGACGCGACGTGCAAGAGTTGAAATTGGGGCGGATACTCGTAGTAGCGGCGCGGCATGCCCGCGTTGCCGAGCAAGAACTGCGGCACGAAAGTCGCGAAAAATCCGCTAAAAACCAGCGCAAACCCCAGCGAAGCCCAGCGCTCCGAATACATCCGGCCGGTCACCTTCGGAAACCAATAGTGTAGCGCGGCGAGCCAAGCCGTGAGCGTGCCGCCGACCATGATGAAGTGAAAATGCGCCACCACGAAGTATGTGTCGTGCCAGTGCACGTCGAGGCTCATCGTCGCAACGGCGATGCCAGTCATGCCGCCGAACATGAACAAGATCAAAAAACCAAAGGTATAGAGTAGCGGCGCTGCCACCACGATCGAGCCCTGGCGGAGCGTCGAGATCCAGGTGAACACTTTGATCGCGCTGAAGATGCCGACCAGCATCGAGAGCACGCCGAATATGCCTGCGTCGAACGGGGAGATGCCCGCCACGAACATGTGGTGACCCCAAGTGAGGAAACCGACAAACGAAATCCCGAGCGTGGAATACACGATTGCCTTGTAGGAATAGGGATTTTTGTGGGCAAACGTCGAAATGACTTCGCTCACGACGCCCATCGCCGGCAAGATCATGATGTAAACGGCGGGGTGCGAGTAAAACCAGAATAGGTGTTGATAGAGCACCGGATCGCCGCCGCGCGCCGGATCGAATAGGCCCCAGGCAAAGGCGTGATCGAGCATCACGACCAAAAGTGACAAGCCGAGCACCGGCGTGGCCAAGACTTGAATGATGCTGGTGCCATAGATTGCCCAAGTGAAGAGCGGCATGCGCATCCAAGCCACGCCGCGCGCGCGCATCGTGTGCACGGTGACGATGAAATTGATCCCAGTGAGGATCGTCGACCAACCGACGATGAAGATGCCGACCAACGTCGGCACGACGGCGGAGGGCGACTGCGCGCTGTACGGCGTGTAAAAAGTCCAGCCGGTGTCGAGCGCGCCCAGCCACATCGCCAGGAGCACCACCGCCGCTCCCAGGACGTAGATCCAAAAACTGAGCAAATTTAGGCGTGGAAACGCGACTTCGGTCGCGCCGATTTGAAGCGGTAACAGGAAATTGCCGAACGTGGCTGGGATGCTCGGGATCATGAACAACCAGACCATGGTCACGCCGTGCAACGTGAACAGCCGATTGTAAGTCAACGCGCTCATGATCGTCGGGCCGGGCGTGAGGTGCTCGAGACGCATCAGCATCGCGAACAAGCCGCCCAGCGCGAGCGCACAGCTTGTGACCACAAAATATAGAATGCCGATCCGCTTGTGATCGGTCGTGAGCAACCAAGAACGAATCGTCGAGTGCACGCTGGCGTAACTCGGCGCGCGCACTTCGTTTTGCAAATTCCGCTCGGCGGCGATCGTCATGGGGCCTCGCTCGGCCGCGCCGAAGGCGCGAGCGGCACTTGTACTACTGGGAGTTTCACGCTCGGCGCGATCGGGCCATCTTGCAATGAGCGGATATATTCGACGATGGCCGCGGTTTCGGCCGAATCGAGCGTGCCGAGGTAAGTCGGCATTGTGGGCGAGTAGCTAGCGACGATCTTTGCCGTGGGATCCATCATCGATTCAGTGAGGTAGGCGGCATCAGCCGTGACGTGCTCGCCGTTCGTGAGCGCTACGCTCGAGCCGTAGAGCCGGCTCCAGCTCGGACCGATGTGGCGCTGACCGTCGACCGTGTGGCACGAGAAGCAACCGCGTTTGAGCGCGGCATCGCGACCGATCTCGGCCAGCGGACGCGCGGCGGCTGCATCAGCCAAGTAACGCTCATATTGGTCGCTCGCGAGCACGTGCACTTCGCCGAGCATCTTCGAATGATTGATGCCGCAGTATTCGGCACAATAAATCGGGAACGTGCCGACGAGGCGCGGCGTGAACGAGAGTGTGACGTAGCGGCCGGGCAAGACGTCTTGCTTGGCGCGCAAAGCGGGCACGAAGAAGCTGTGAATCACGTCACGCGAGGTCATGATCAACTCGACGGGACGACCCGCTTCGACGGTGAGCACGTTGTTCGAGAGGCGACCGCTCGGGTAGCTGAATTTCCACGTCCATTGTTTCGCGACGACGTAGACGGAGCTCGCGCCGCGCGGCCGCACGTAGAGCGTGAGGTATTGGCGGTAGCCGATCACCCACCAGAGCAGGAACAGCGACAGTGTTCCGCCGATGATCATCGCTTCGCGCGCGCCGCTCGCGTGAGTCGCAGGAGTCGACTCGTCGGTTGGTTGTTGGCGGTA
>DASYCL010000926.1:0-8238 GCA_036500245.1 Polyangiaceae bacterium
CCGGCGACCAAGTTCAAGAACTGCTCGCGTACGTCGGCGAAGCTTGGCGGGGTTTCGTTCACGAGCTTCAGGTTACGCCCTTCAAACCGGTCCAACCCAATGCCGGCGGGTCGGCCGCGTCGAAGGGTTGCGCGCGCCGAATGTTTTTCGGGAATTTTGCCACGCATCCTCGCCGCGCGAGCCTGCTGACGCCCTCGAGGCACGAGGTATGCTGGCCTGTCGTCATGCGTGCTGCCGAGCCGAAGCGAGTCTTGTTTCTTTGCAGTGGCAATTATTATCGAAGTCGCTTCGCTGAAGTGCTGTTCAACCACTTGGCTATCGCTGAAGGGTTGCCCTATCGGGCGGATTCCGCCGGGCTCTGGCGGGACTGCCATGCCCACAACGTCGGTCCGATGTCGCCGCACACGATCGCCGGTTTGGGCGACCGCGGTATCCCGTTGCCTTCCGTGCTGCGCGCGCCGCGTGACGTGCAGAAATCCGATTTCAGCGGCGCCTCCGTCGTGATCGCAGTCAAAGAAACCGAGCATCGGCCGCTGCTCGAGAGCCGTTTCCCCGACTTCGCCGGCAAGGTCGAATTCTGGCAAGTTGACGACGTGGGCGACGCGCCGCCGAGCGTGGCCTTGCCCTTGATCGAGAAAAATGTGCGCGCGCTGATTCAACGGCTTGCCCGCGGAAACGCCGCTGCCGCGCTTTGATTGGCTGGTTGGGTTGGGTTGCCCAGATCGACGCGCGACGTGAAGGATTTGGCAAAAGTCAGCGCGTTGCGCCGCGCCGTCGCCGAGCGGCCGCGAACGCGATCACTTCGGCACGACCGGCGGCACGGGCGTCGCGCTGATGTCTTGCACGCACGAGGAAAGGTCGAACAGCAAGAACTCCATCGCTTTTTCCTGCGGCGTGAGCTCCGCGCTGACACAGCCGCTCGGAAACGGCTTCTTCGCGTCCATCGAAACCTTCGCCACGTGGATGCCGGTGTGCACGAAGCGGCCGCACTGCGCGCTCGGATCCGCGCCGACCGGCGTGTTGAAGGAGAAATACGGCACTGCCGTCATGCCCGGTTGTGCGTTCGCGTCGTAGATCCAGCGTTCGGCGCCGGGCATGATTTCGATCGCGGGGTTCTTCACGTCGATCAATGAAATCGTGCCGCGCGTGGTCGAGGCTTTCACGTTGACGAGCCAATCGGCGAAATCGTTGCCTTTGGGATACGTCGTGTCGATCTGGTAGTCGCGATCGCCGCCCGTATCGAGATCCGTGTCGGCTTCGGTCGCCCATTCGGCGACGCCGTTCATCATCTCGCCGACCGCGGAAGTCCAGGGAGCGGCCGCGTTGATCGGCGTGGGCGTGTACTTGCGAGCTTTTTCTTCGTTCGGGCCCTCGTTCATCC
The DNA here is from genome assembly GCA_036500245.1 of Polyangiaceae bacterium. GTDB lineage: Bacteria > Myxococcota_A > Polyangia > Polyangiales > Polyangiaceae > PMG-095. The sequence continues at coordinate 1,382 of DASYCL010000926.1, forward strand.
CGCGAAGCCAGCTATAGTGATAGTGCTCGACGAACGCGCGCCCGCCCGCGTTGAGATAGTCGAGCAGCGCTTGCTTGCTTTGCGTCGTGATGTCACGGCCCTCCGATTCGCTGCCTTCGCACGACATGAGCAGGATGTCGTACGCTTTCATTTGATCGAGCGTCGACCAGAGCGAAGTTTGCGCGACGGGGTAACCCGTGCCCGAAGAGTATGCGGATTGCCCATTGTCGAAGAAGAGATTGATCCGGCCGGGGCCGTCCGGGTTCGTGAATTCGCTGTCGGCCACGCCGATGCGGCGAAATAGGCATTCGAGGCTATCCGCGTCGCCGGTCGCGATCGCGATTTTCGGCAGATGACCTTCGCTTTGATCCTTGGGCAAACGAAACTGCGTCGGATCGTCGAACTGATTGTCTTGGCAGGCTTTGATTTCCGGGATCGTGATTTGACGGCGCCACTTGCCGATTTGGATCACGAGCGGGATGTTCGTGCCCGCGGGCACGCTCTTCATCGTGAACGCGCCGCTCGAATCGGTCAGCGCGGAAGCGACTGGATCGCCGGACACGGGAGTTGCGCAGTTGTCGCAGGTCGGCCCGGTGCCGATGTCGGTCAAGGACGAGTTGGGCACGTAGACCGCGACGTCGAACAGCGGCACTTGCCCTGCCGGATCGTAGATTTTTGCAGAAAGCGTGGTCGCGTCCGGGTTGCCCGAGCAATTGTCGATTTGACAGAGTAAGCCCGTGCAAGAGCCGTCTCCCGGCACATTGCCGCCATCGACGTTGATGCTGCCGTTGCTGCCGCTGCTGCCGCTCGTGCCACCCGGGTTGATGTTCGCGCTGCTGCCGCCGGAGCCGCGCAGCGGGCCATTGTCGGGTTTGGTTCCAGACGAACAAGCGATGAGCAAACACAGCGCGCCGACCGGCGCCAAAGACCTGAACCGACCGAGCGAGAGCGACACGCTGACCTCCGATTGCTCACGGCGCGACGATGCGCCGTCCGCTAATGCGCGAGTGATGAGAATCGATCACAGTCTTAACGAATGCTTTTCGCGCACACATTGGCGCCAAAGGTGAGTCGGACCCGGCGCAATGGCTCATTGGCGTGCGAATCCAAAGTAGCGAGCGATGCACCAGCGCGAGTCGCCCCGCCTTGCTCGCCGCGTAGTGCCGCTCACGCGCAAGGTCTCGTAGAAGTCCTCGGGCGTGAGCTCGCTGAACGGTTTCGAATGATTGACGCCGACGTTGTTGACCAAGATCGCTGAGCGAGCCGAGCTTCGCTCAGGTCCTTCATGGTTCGCTCCTCGCGCGCGCCGACGATTGAGCCACGCGGGAACGGGCGTTGCAAGGCATCGAGTCGTCAAACTCGCGTTGCGAGAGAAAGCGAGGATTCATGTCGGACTTGGCTCATGTACCCGGTGAACGCATTCAATTGCACAAAGGCGCCTCGCTCGCCGAAGTCTTCGAAAGCGCGCTGAAACGCGGCGGCCACGAAGGTGAGCCGCGCGAGCCGCTCGGTGACGAAAGCGTGCGCTCGGCGCGCGAGTTACAAACCGTGATCGACGAAGCCGGGTTGGCCTTCGCCGATTGCGGCCGCCTCAGCGTCTCGCTCGATTGGTGGAACAAGAACTCGGAGGATCCAGCCTGGGAAGTGTCGGGCGGAAGCGTAAGTGAGAACTGACTCGTCCTGCTGAGCTTTCAGATTTTTCGCCCTGCGCACGAATCAGAGCTTGGCCACTCGCGAGTTCAGCGACGCGACTCGCGCCTGTTCACCCCTTCGGGTGTCACGAAGCGCGTCGGTCAGTTCCAACGTGGCCGCCCATCATTCGAAAACAATTCGAAAACCGTGATCAGCCGCGCGAACCCGGTGGCTTTGTTTTATTTCCGGGCATTCGGCTGCCAGCCTTCGCTCGGGCGCGAAAAAAATGGACAGAGACCGCTCATCGCATCTCTGTCTCCTCTTCGCGCCCGAGCGCGCGCGAAGGGCTCGGGTCGGATGCCCGGAAATAAAATAAAGCTGCTGATTCGCCGGGCTGATCCCGGTTTTCGAATGCCGGGTGAGTAATGAGAACTGACCGACCAGGCGCCCGTCGCGTTACTGGTCGCGCGAGCGGCCAAGCGCAATGAAACGCGCAGGGCGAAAGATGAACAGTCAGAACAAGGCCGCTGATTCGCGCGAGGCGAACTAAGCCCGCGTGGGCTGCTTCGCCGCCCTTTTCGCAGCCTCATAGCGATCCAGCATGGCTTTCGCTTCGCCCTCACCGAGCACGGCTTGAGCCTTGGGGAAAAAATCATTTTCTTCCTCGGCCACGTGCTGCTGCACCAATTGAAAGAGCTGCTCGAACGCAGGGCCCCATTCGGAGCTCGCATAGTCGTGCGAGTCGACGGCTTTGATCGCAAGCTCGAGCTGCTGCGCTTCGACGTTGTGCGCAGCAGCGATGTCGCGCGTCGCGAGGTGCTCGCTCAGTGCGGGGTACACTTCCGCGAGTTCGCCGCGCTCGTGCGACAAGAGCTCGCTACGAATCTTCGGGTAGAGTTCGCTGCGCACTTTCGGATCCGCGCTCTTGCTCACGTGCTTCATCAGCGCGCCCACTTCGCCGTGCTCCTCCGCCAGATGTAGGAACACGCCGCGCAGCCCATTGAAGCCTGCCTTGACGGCCTTCGCCGCGCCCACCGCTTTTGCTTCCATTCGTTCGAGTGAATTGGCCATGGAACCTCCGGACTCAGCCAAAGCAAACTGCATGCCCCGACGAATTCAGGATTTTTCTTGGGGTTTGCCTGGCGCGGAGCACGGCGCCGAATTTGCTACATGTGACGGTGCAGAGCGCCTCAACGCCGCTTCAGCGTGCGCTCGAAAAGCGATCCGCGGTCGCCACCAAACCCGAGCGCACGCTCGCGTAACAGGGTGCCCAACCGAGCGTGCGGAGCTTGGCATTGGAGACGTTGAAGCCGGGCAATTCGGCTACGCCGCCCACGCCGACCGCGCCGCGTTTTTGTCCCGACAGCGCCGCCACGATTTCGTAAAGCTCGGTGTAGCGCAGCGGCTCATCGTCGGCCGCGATGTACGCCGAGCGCGCCGCGCCGCGCTCGAGTACGACGCGAAACGCCGCAGCCAAATCGGCGACGTGAATCGGCGAAATGAAATCCGAGCCGTCTCCGGGCGCGACCAGTTCGCGGCGTTCGTAGCGCTCGAACCAGGCTTCGTCGATGCTCGTGCCCGGGCCGTACAACGCGGCGCCGCGCACGATCCGATAATCGCCATCCCACTCCGTGAACGCGCGCTCGCTGTCGAGCGCGGGCAAGCGAGGCCCTTTGGCAGAGAGCGGGCTGGCCTCGTTTTGCGGCGACCTTTGTTCGGCGCAATGAAGCATCGCAATGCTCTGCGCGATCAGCGGAATTTTGGCTTCATTGCAGGCGAAAACCGTGTTTTTTGCGCCTTCGCGCCGAATCCGATCGTACTCGGGCCAGCTGCCGCTGCCTTTGCCGTCGGGGCGCGGAATGGAGCTTGCGATGTGGATCAACGCATCCGCACCCGTGACGAGCTGCTGCACCGCCGCGCGATCCAAAATATTGGTTTCGATTTGCTCGACCCCGTCGATGTCCGCTGCGCTCGTGCGATGCCGCATGCCCGCGCGCACGCGATGTCCCGCTTCGAGCAAGCGCGGCAAGAGATTACGCCCGACGACCCCACTGGCGCCCAAGACCGCGACGATCATGAGCCTGATTTCCCACGAATGCGCGCATGCGTCGAGCGCGGCGGAATGCGATCGCTGAAGTCAGAATCGCCACAGTCGTGCGCCGGTACGCGCATTCGAGGACTCGGTGGGCACGGAACGCGCATGTTCGCGAGTCATCGACGATGGTGGGCGCAGAAACAGCGAGGCATGATCATGAAAGCGATTGTACTCAGTGAATTCGGCGGCCCCGAAAAACTCGAACTTCGCGATCGAGCGGAGCCCGAACCGGGCGCAGGGCAGGTCAAAGTGCGGGTCGCCAGCGCGAGCCTCAATCCCGTCGATTGGAAGCTGCGCAGCGGTTCCCTGCAGCGCTTCATGCCGATCGAATTGCCGACCATCCTCGGTCGCGACGCGGCCGGCGAAGTGGTGAAAGTGGGCGCGGGCGTGAGCCAGGTGAAGCCCGGTGATTGGGTGCTCGGAGTCGCGCGCGGCACCTACGCGGAGTTCGTGGTCGCACCGGAAAATGCGTGGGCCAAAGTGCCGGACGGCATACCGGCGCAAGACGCGGGCGCCTATCCGCTCGTGCTCCTCACCGGCGATCAACTCGTGAATGCAGCGCTCGGCGCGGCACACGCCGGAGCCAGCGGCGTCACGCTGCTCGTCACCGGCGCGCTCGGCGCGGTCGGGCGCGTCGCGCTTTGGGTCGCGAAGGAGCGCGGCGCGAGAGTGCTCGCGGGGGTGCGCAGCAAACAAGTCGAGGCAGCGCAAGAGCTCGGCGCAGACGGCGTGATCGCGATCGACGACGACGCATCGATCGCGCGCATGCCCGAGGTCGATCGCATCGCCGATGCCGTCGGTGGTGAGACCATCGCCAAGTTGCTGCCGAAGCTGAAAAAAGGCGGGATCCTCGGCAGCGCCCTGGGCGAACCCGCGGCGGCGAAAGAGCGCGGCATCACCGTCAATGCGTTTCAAGCACAACCCGATCGCCAGCGCCTGCACGAGCTGGCCTCCGCGATCGCGAACGGCACGCTCGTGCTGCCGATCTCGAAGCACTTCCCCTTGGCACAAGCCGCCGAAGCCCACGCGCTCGCGGAACGCGGAGGAGTCGGCAAGGTTCTGCTGACGGTCTGAGTATCGCGCCTGGAAGGTGCGCTTCGGGTATCACCCTGGAGGTTTATTTCAGGCTTTCCAGGCTTCGGCGATGTCGAGCAATGCGCGCGTCGCGGCCGAGCGAACGCTGTCGCCGGACACGACGCGCGCGACCGCGAGCAGTGCGCTCTTGGTCAACGCGCCGGCCAGCTCTGCGTTCGGCCCGTGAAATGGCAAGCCGCCTTTTTCGTGCTTGGGGCGCAAGAGCATCGCCGTACCGACCAGCGCGGCGCCGATGCCTACGCCGAGCAAGAGTGGCTTCAGCGCCGTCGCGTTTTGATCGAGCGCGGACGAGATGTCCGATTGTGTCGCCAGCGTCTCGGACCGGCCGTTGGCGGCGTTCCGTCGCGCGGTCCGCGCGGTTCGCGCGCGCCGCTTCGGATCTTTTGGCGCGCGCGCCGCTGTGCGGGAGTCCGGGCTGTGTTCGCTGGATGTCCTTTTTTCCATGGCTGGCTTTCGGAAATGATCCGACTCGCCTCACTGCACTCGCTGTGCCACCGAGACAACTGTGCCGAAATCGTGCAGAACCGGCGTCAGGCTTCGGTTCGACTCGTGGCGATACTGCTTTTCGAACGAGAAAAATGTGGCAACCGGCCTCGATCTCACGAGCTGGCTCGCGCGCGAACACCGATTCAGAATACAAATGTCGGAAGTTCGGCCAATGACATTGCCGCGGAGAAATCAAATCATGAGTCAGGTTAGTAACGTGGGTCGGGTTCTTTTGGGTGGGTTGCTCTGTTGCGCGAGCGTCGGCTGTTTGGGGTCGCAGCCGCCCGCGAACAACGCGAGCAACGCGCCGGTGGCGGTTCAATCCAGCAAGCCCGAAGGCGCAGCAGATGCCGTGAACACGAACCCCGGCAGCTCGAACACGGGCAATGGTTCGCCGGGACCCGAGGGCGGCCCCGGCAGTCTCGGCGCAGGCATCGGCAGCGGCAGTGGTACCGGTACCGGCGCGGCCCCGGGCAACGGCGCGAGCGTGAGCGGCAGCGTCAGCAAATGAGCGCGCGCCGGCGCTATGGCGTCGGCGGAGCGCTACAGATCGAGCTGTCGTAGCACTTGCTCGATACGCAGTGGCTGGTGGCGCAATCAGCGTCCATCGCGCACGCGTCACCCACCTTCACGTAGTCCGCGCATTTCCCCGAAACGCAGCGGCTGTACGCGCAAGGTGCGTCCGCCGTGCACGAATCCCCGGGATAAAGCGCGGTCATGCATTTGCCGGTCGGGCAGACCAAGCCCGTCGCGCAATCGCTGTCCTCGCTACACGTCGCGCCGAGTGCGAGCGGCATCGAGCATTTGCCGCTCGCACAAGTGAGCCCAGTTTGGCAATCCTGCGCGGAGAGGCAATTGCTGCCGGCAGCGGACGAGCCCGCACAAGTCCCGAGCATCGGGCTCGACGGATCGTAGCCAATGCAATGCAGACCGGACTTGCACGCCGATATCTGTTCGTTGCACGGCGCGCCTTCGTCTCCCGGCACTTGGCAGGTACCCGTGCCGAAGGTCGGCGCGTTGCACCAAAGATTGATCGCGCAATTGACGGTGTATGAATTCAGGCCCGTGCCCATCTCGCCGCATGGCTCGCCGGCCAGGTGCGCGAGCTCGCACTGCCCCTGCGTTGGATCGCACCACAGGTTGTCGGGGCAAACTTGGTCGCTCTGGCATGACACCGAGTAGGAGCAAAAGCCGGTACAAGGGTCGCCGGCTTTTTGCTGCTTTTGGCAGGTCTGATCGCTGCTGCAAGTGAACCCGTCGGCGCACTGTGCGCTGCCGGCGCAAGACTGGCCTTCGGTCGCGAACGGCTGGCACGAACCGGGGCAAGTGTAGTCCGCGCCTTTGTTGCAGTAGAGCCCGCTCATGCATTCGCCGCTCGAGGAGCACGCGCCGCCGGCGGTCTGCTTTGGCGTGACCGCGCCCGGGCAAAACGCGAGCACGTCGTAGATGTCCGGCGTGCCGAAGAAGAAGCCGAACGTGCACGGCGATTGAATGAAGCGCTGGTGGCAGGCGCCGACCTCGGCGGGATTGTAGTCGATGATGCCTTTTG
>DASYCL010000927.1:0-2148 GCA_036500245.1 Polyangiaceae bacterium
GATCTCGGCGTGTGCGAGCGGCGCGACGCGCGGCTGCACACCGAAGATCCCTGGTTCTGCGGCGCGTTCCGCACGCCCTCACTGCGCAACGTCGCCCTGCGCACGAGCTTCATGCACAACGGCGTGTTCTCATCGCTGCGCGACGTCGTCTCGTTCTATGCGACGCGCGGCAGCGACGCGAAGCGCTGGTATCACGGCGAGAAATTCGACGATCTGCCCGCCAAATATCAAAAATACGTCAACGTGAGCGCCGCGCCGTACAACCGCGACGAAGGCGCGCCGCCAGCGCTGAACGACGAGGAAATCGACGCGATCGTCGCGTTCCTCGCCACGCTCAGCGACAAATCGATACCGGCCGGACCCACGAAAGCCTCACTTTAGGGCTTTCGTGATGCGCAGCCCGCATCGATTCGTGATGCGCAGCCCGCATCGAGTTGATGTCGCGCATCCAGCAGAGTGTTTTTCAACACCCTGCTAGGTCTGAATGCGAATTTTCTTCTTCAGCGCTTGAAGGTCGTCGTCGACTTCGCTCTTCGCGGGAGAAGCCGCAGTGCCGCTCTCGAGCGCGCGGAACTTTGCTTCGACTTCGGCCTTCGACATGCCGCTCGGACCGCGATCTTGCAGCACGTTCTCGACTTCTCCGAGCGCGGAGACCGTGTGCTCGGCGTTCTCGACCTTGGCTTCCATGCGCCGGAACTCTTCGAACGCGCCCGGCCCCTCGCCTTTGCGCCCGAGCGATTCGACGCCGCCACCTGCGCGCGCTTGTTCCGCACGCGTCGCGATGGTGCCTTTTCGGAGCTCGAATTCCTTGACCTTGTGCTCCATGCGTTCGAGCGCCTCCTTCATTTCGAGCGCGCTCGCGCGTTGCTCGCCGCGCTCCGCCTCCGCGCGATCGCGATCGGCGACGGCGCGCCGCTTTTGCAGGAGTGCTTCACGCGCCAGCGCGTCGTCGTTGCTGCGGACGGCGAGCTCCGCGCGTCCGTTCCATTTTTCGACTTCTTGATCGAGCTCTTCGACTCTTTTCTTGAGTCGCTTTTCGGAGCCAACCGCGCTCACGACTTCCTTGCGCGCGACGTTGATCTGGTCGCGCATCTCTTCGAGCGTGAGCTCGAGGCTTTTCCGCGGATCGTCCGCTTTGTCGAGCAGCGCGTTGAAATTCGCGGACATCACCTGGGCGACGCGGCTAAGGATGCGCATGGGCAAAACATGCCACGCCTCGGTAAAGCTGGGCAAAGCCGAGGCGATCGAGCGGTATTTTCGCTCGTTCGGCCTGAGCTACGCGCCCGAAATCAGCGATTCACGATGTGAATCGCGTGACCGAGCGAAGCCGCGCTGGCTTCCATCAAAGCTTCGCCGAGCGTCGGGTGCGGGTGGATCGTGAGCGACATGTCCTCGGCGGTAGCCACGACTTCGAGCGCGAGGGCCGCTTCGCTGATCAGATCGCTGGCATTTGGACCGACGATGTGAATGCCGAGGATGCGCCCGGATTTCGTGTCGGTCACGACTTTCGTAAAGCCATCCGTCTCTCCGATACTGACGGCGCGACCGAGCGCGGCGAACGGGAACTTGCCGACCTTGAACGTGTAGCCCTCAGCGTTCGCTTGCTCTTCCGTGAGACCGACGGTCGCAATTTCCGGATCCGTGAAGATGATGCCGGGCACGGTCACCCAATCTTTGCCGGCGTGGTGGCCCGCGATCACTTCTGCCGCGACTTCGCCTTCTTTCGAGGCTTTGTGCGCCAGCATCGGCTGTCCGCTCACGTCACCGATCGCATAGACGCCCTTGACGTTCGTCTCGCAAAACTCGTTGGTCTTGATGAAACCGCGCGGATCGATCTCGACACCAAGCTCTTCGAGGCCGATGCCCTTCGAGCGCGGCTTCATACCGACCGCGACCAGCACGACGTCCGTCTCGATGCGCTGCTCTTTGCCCTCGGTCGAGACCACGACTGTTACGCCATTGCCCTTCTTTTCGAGGCGTTCGGCGCGCGTGCCTTTGAGCAGCGTGCCGCCGCGCTTTTGGATCTTCTTCTCGACGACCTTGACGCACTCGGGATCGACGCCGGGCAACAGAGTCGGCGTCAGCTCCACGACCGTGAGATTCGCGCCAAAGGTTTGGTAGACCATGCCGAGCTCGAGCCCGATGTAG
>DASYCL010000928.1:0-5370 GCA_036500245.1 Polyangiaceae bacterium
ATCCATCAGCTCGAGCTCGCTGCGATCGACGCCGAGCTTCTTCGCGAGTTCGTCTTCGGCGTTCGGGTCGTCCTTGGCCTCGCGGATCATCCGCTTCAAATCGGCCTTGCTCGTGCCCGTGATCTTCTCGAGCTCGAACACCTTGCCCTGCGCGCGGTGCACGCGGTCGATCATCGCCTTGAGCTTGGAGACGATTTTATCGATCGTCTTCTTGTTCAAGCGCATCTCTTGCAGCGTCTTGACGAGCTCTTTCTTGTTCTCGGAGAGCTCCTTGTCGATCGCTTTGCGGCGCACGTCGGCTGCGCCCTTGCGCTCCTCGAGCAGCTCTTGGTTCTTCTTGTCCGAGCGCTTCACCTTGTCGATCAGGCGAATGATGCGACGGTCGGCCTCTTCTTCGTCGAACTCGTGCTCTTCGTCTTCCGCGTCCCGAACGATGTCCTTCACGCGGATCTTGTGGTTGCGCAGGCGCTCGCCGATATCGATGATCTCGCGCACCGCGACCGGGCTCGACAGAATCGCCGAGAGCACCTCGTTCTCGCCCTCTTCGATCCGCTTCGCGATCTCGACTTCACCCTCGCGGGTGAGTAGAGCGACGCTACCCATCTTGCGCAGGTACATGCGCACCGGGTCGTTGCTCTTGTAGTACTCGTCGTCCGTGCCGGTGCGCGCCGGAGCGGACGAGGAAGAAGTCTGCGCCGGGGCGGCTTCGTCGTCGGTTTCTCCGCCTTTGGCGGCGGGCTTCGGCGCTCCGTCTTCTTCGGCACCGCGGTGCGGCGCGATCTTGATGTTGCTCGCGTCGTCCACGACTTCGATCTCTTCGTCGTCGAGCGCGCTCAAGACGTCGTCCATTTGGTCCGGACCTACGTCTTCACCCGGGAGGGCCTCGTGCACGTCGTCGTATGTGAGGAAGCCCTTGGTCTTGCCGAGCGTGATCAGCTGCTCTTTGGCTTTGCTGCCGTTGCCCTTCGCGGGCGGCGGGAAAGACGAACTGAGCTCCTCGTCTTCATCATCGTCATCGTCGTCGGAATTCTTGGCTTTCACCGGCGCGGGCGACCCGTTCTTGCTGGCCTTGCCGCTGACCGGCTTCGGCTTTTGTTTCGCTGCGCTCGGCTTCACTGCGGCCGCCGCTTGAGCGCCCTTCTTGGAGGACAGTTCCGACTTTTTGGATCCCACAAGAACCTCTCTCTATGCCCGGCCGCGTTGTAAATTGCGGCGCGCGTTCTCGAATTTTTCGCGGAGCAGATCGTTCTGCGCCTCGACGTTGCCTTGTCTATCAGCTTGCTCGAGCACTGCGATCACCGCAGTCGTTTCAGATTTTTGCTCGAGCTTCCTCAACTTCGCGATGTTCCCTACGAGCTCGGTTCGTGCATCCTCCAGCTTTTGGTGCTGGGGCGCCGCTAGGCGAGCGAGGGCGAATGGATGGATCGAGGGCGCCAGCTTCGCAAGTATTTGTTCGGGTACGATGCTGTTTCCATCGCCGGCTTGACGCACTGCGGCAAGGCCCAAGGCGACATCTCTCTCTAGTAGCGCAGCGGCCTCGAAGGCGTCCGGTTCGTTGAGCAATTCCGGAAAATCGAGGATTGACCCGAGAATATGCAGGCCAACCTCGCGCGCCTGCTCCCGCGAACGAGCACGGTCGGAGCGAGGAACCGATTGCGGTCCACCGGCCGGTGCAGGCGAATCGCCATCGTTGCGAGAAATCGCGCGGCTGAGCTCGAGCGCGTTCGCGTCCAATAGCTCTTTGTCTTGCCGGAAGTTGAAGGCGGACGCGAGCCGATCGGCATACTGCTGGCCGAGCAGGCGTGCCGTGCGATCCGGCTCTTCGCGGATCAACTCGATCACTTCGCGGCGAAGGGCGATGCGCTCTTGGGCGTCCGCGCCGTAGCAGCGTTCGAGCGTGGTGGCGATCAGGTATTCGAGCATGCCGCGCGCGGCTTTGAGCACGCGCTCGACGGCTTCTGGTCCCTCGGTTCGCACGAGCTCATCAGGATCCATCTTGTCCGGCAGCGAGGCAACTTTCGCGTTCAGTCCGGCCACTTTGCACGGCTCGCGCGAGGCTCGCACCGCGCGCCTGCCGGCGGAATCTCCGTCGAAGAGCAAGATCACGTCTTGCGTGAAGCGACGGATCCCGCGCGCTTGTTCTTCGGTGAAGGCAGTGCCGAGCGGAGCCACGACGTTCTTGTTGCCGCGAGCGTGCAAACTCATCACATCGAAGTTGCCTTCGACCACCACACACGGCTCACCGGATCGAAGCGCCTGCCGCGCTTGATACAGCCCGAACACCGTTTCGCGCTTCTTGTAGATCGGCGACTCGGGTGAATTCACGTACTTGGCGGGCGCCTCCGCGCCGGGCTGCGCGGTCGATTCGACACCAAGGTCGGTGAGCTCGCTCGGTTCCGGCTCGGCCAGCGCACGGCCGCTGAAAGCGACGACTCTGCCCTGCAAATCCAGCACCGCGAACATTAGGCGATGCCGGAAGCGATCGTAGTGTCCGACGCCTTGCTTACGCGGGACGATGAGTCCGATCTTTTCGGCGGCGCCCGCGTTCAGGCCAGCCGAGACCAAGTGCTTGGCCAGGCCGTCCCAACCGTACGGCGCATAGCCGATGCGAAAGGATTGCAATGCGTCCGCGATCGGTCCGGTTGCGGAATCGAAGGAGAGCCCGCGCCGCTCGAGCTCGGCGAGCCCGTGTCCGCCGAGCGGATGCTCGCGCAGCATTTGCTCGAAGTAGTGCGCCGCTGCATTACCGACGTCGTAAAGCTCTTGCTGACGACGCCGCACTTCGGCTTGCTGTCGGCGTTCGGGCTCCGACGCCGTCTCGACGATTTCGATGCCCGCGCGTTCGGCGAGCTCGCGCACGGCCTCGTGGAACTCGAGGCCTTCGATTCGTTGCACGAACTTAATCGCGTCGCCCGATTCGTGGCAGCCGAAACAATAGTAGAAGCCGCGCTCCGCGTTGACGTGAAAGCTCGGTGTCTTTTCTTTGTGAAACGGACACACGCCAACGTGGCTTCGACCGCGTTTCTGGAGCCGCACCGTTTGACCGATGAGCTCCACGATCCCGATCTCACGCCGGACACGGTCAAGCGTCTCCTGTCCGATCACGTGAACTCAATACTCCAAATCAGGAGCGAGAAAAGGCCGCCAGCGCGTTTTGTAGCGATATTTACGGCTCGATTTGGCATGGCTTGAACGAGTGTTCAGTATGCGCTAAGAGCCGAGAATGCGCCCGTTACCCCTCAGAAATCCGCCAAATCCGTGGCACAAAGAGCTGGTCAGCTACTTGGATTTGGAACAGGCGCCGCGGGTCGAGCTCAGCGTCTTCGAAGATCAAACCCGTCAAATCATCTCGGACAACGACAGTCCCGATCTGGGCTTTCGCTACAGCGTGAACCCGTATCGCGGTTGCCTACACGGTTGCGCCTACTGCTACGCGCGGCCATCGCACGAATACTTGGGCTTCGGCGCGGGCGCAGATTTCGAACGCAAGATCGTGATCAAACCGCGAGCGGGCGAACTCCTGCGCGAAGCTTTCGAAAAGCCGAGCTGGGTCGGGGATTTGATTTTGTTCAGCGGCAACACCGATTGCTATCAGCCGCTCGAAGCGAGCTATCGCCTCACGCGCGCGTGCCTCGAAGTGTGCGCCGAATATCGCAATCCACTGCATGTGATCACCAAATCCGCGCTGATCGAACGAGACATCGATTTGCTGGCAGAGCTCGCCGCGATCGGCGCGGCTTCGGTCACGATCACGATCCCATTTTGGGATCCCGAAACCGCTCGCGCGATCGAACCGCTCGTGCCGACGCCGAAGCGCCGAGTCGAAATCGTGAGGCGGTTGAGCGAACGCAAAATCCCGGTTTCCGTCAACATCGCGCCGCTGATCCCGGGGCTCAGCGATCGCGATGTCGTGCACGTGCTCGAAGCGGCCGTGGAAGCCGGCGCAGTCGACGCGGGGCTGATCCCGCTGCGCTTACCGAGCAGTGTGAAAGACGTCTTCATCGAGCGCATTCGCGAGGCATTCCCGCTCCGCGCCGAAAAGATTCTGAACCGCGTGCGAGACATGCGCCACGGCGAGCTGAACGATCCGCGCTTCGGCAATCGCATGCGCGGCGAAGGGCCGTATTTCGAAGCCGTGCAGCTTTTGTTCGAGCAAACCGCAAAGCGGCTCGGTCTCGGCTCGTACGATCGCCGCGAATACGACCGCGAAGCCAAGGAGCGCAGCACGTTCCGTCGTCCGACCGACAAAGGCGGACAATTGCGGCTGTTTGATCATTGAGCGAGTTGTCGCTCGCGCCGCGGAGGAGGCTCCGAAGCTCGGAAGCTGAAGTTCGCATGTGCAACTTGAAAAAACAAAGTTGCATGTGCAACTTCGGATCCGATTCGTGAAAGGGCTTCGGGCTCCGGGCGAGCGCCGTCGCTGGCTGTGGGGGTGCCCGCGGACGCGCGGAGCGCGGACGTTTGGGGCCCCGGCGCGCGCAGCGGAGCGAGCACGCCGCCGTAAAGCGACGTGAATCGACGCCGGGCATCCAGCAAAAATGATGGGCTCGATTGCCGCCGCATTGCCGCAATTTCCGCGCTGGTTTGTCGGTCGAAAGACCGCGTTGGCAGGGTGACTGGGTCGTGGTACACGCGGCGCGGGTTTTGGACCCTAAACCGGCGCGCAGTGCGCGCGCCAACCCCGCGAGGATCAAGCGACATGACGACGAGTGCGAGCACGGCCGGCAACAAGGGCAAGATCACCCAGGTCATCGGCCCGGTGGTGGACGTTGAATTTCCGGCGGGCAAGCTGCCGCGGATCCTCAACGCGCTCACGCTGACCAACCCGTCGATCTCGAATGAGAAAGACAATCTCGTGCTCGAGGTCGCGCAGCACCTGGGTGAGTCGGTGGTGCGCACGATCGCGATGGATGCGACCGAAGGTTTGGTGCGCGGCCAAGAAGTGGTCGACACCGGCGCGCCGATTCAAATGCCGGTGGGCAAGGAAGTGCTCGGCCGCATCCTCAACGTCGTCGGCAAGCCGGTGGACGACAAAGGTCCGGTCAACGCTAAGCGCGCGCTCAGCATTCATCGCGAACCGCCGCCGTTCGTCGATCAGAGCACGAACGTCGAGATCTTCGAGACGGGCATCAAGGTGATCGACTTGCTCGCGCCGTATCGTAAGGGCGGGAAAATCGGGCTCTTCGGCGGCGCAGGCGTGGGCAAGACCGTGCTCATCCAGGAGCTGATCAACAACGTCGCGAAAGCGCACGGCGGCGTGAGCTGCTTCGCCGGCGTCGGCGAGCGCACGCGCGAAGGCAACGACCTCTACCTGGAAATGGCGGAGTCCAAGCTCGAAACGGGCGAGCCGGTGCTGTCGAAGACCGCGCT
>DASYCL010000929.1:0-3276 GCA_036500245.1 Polyangiaceae bacterium
GGGCACGTCGATCGCGCAGGGCGTCGGCGTGGTCGCCGTCGTCACCGTGCAGGAGCCGACCACGCGATCGACGACTTTGCTGACCAAGCGTGAATCATTGCCTTTTTGCGCTTCACGCGCGTACGTCCAGCGCCGCGACACGAGCTCGATTTTGACCGATTTGCCGGCCACCCGTTCACCCTTTGGGCTGAGCGCGAGGACGCTCGTCGACACCTTGCCCGGTGCGTTGACGAAAAAATCCTCCGGCTCTTTCAAACCCAAATAAAATTCGGCCGGATGCACGATCGCCGAAGTCGTGCCGGCGAGGCTCTGGCGCGAGACGTCGGTCACGTCGGCTTCAGCGGTGATGAGCTCGGGCCCGCGCTGCGCGGGGAGCTCGAGCTTTTGCGAAAACGCGAACGCGCCGTGCTCGTCGAGCTTCGCTGCTTGCGCGAGGAGCTGTCCGCCGTCGAGCGCGGATTCTTCGAGATCCGCGTGATACGCGGATGCGCTCGTCGAAAACCCCTCCGAATTCGGCACTTCGAAGTAGCTTCCGATGTGCGACACGGTGACGCGCGCTGCGGCCTTCGCCATCGGCGCGCCGAACAAGTAGTCGGCACGCGCCGTCCAGTGCGCGACGTCCCCGCGGACGTAGCTCGGTCGCTCGCTCTCGACACCAACCTTGAACTCCGAAGGACGATATTCGGACACGTCGAACGACTCGTAGATCAAATCGTCCGGCGAGCTCGCAGCCTGAACTTGCCAACTGCCGAGATGACCGCTCTCCGGCACCTTGAAGCGCGCGGCGAACGTGCCGAAGCGGCTGAGCTTCACGGTTTGCTTTTGCAACTCTTCGGAGTCCGGCGAGCGCAACAGCAGCGACAGCTCTTCCCCCGCCGGGTTCGCGTTACCGCTGGCGAGTTCGCGCCGCACGATGCCCTTGACTTGAACCTCGTCGCCGGGCCGATAAATGCCTCGTTCGGTGAAGATCAACCCATAGGTTCGTTTGCGACCGGAGAGATCGATCGGCACCGACAAGCGCCACGGGGAGAGGTAGTCGCGCGCGCTTTCGTAGGTCCAATCGTCGCCGCTCTTCGCGATCAAGAGCGCGTCGGCATCGCCGCCCGCGAGGTCGAAGTTGGGCGCGAAATCGCGCGCCGGGACGAGCGCGATGCCTTGCGCGTCGGTTTCATAGCGATGTTCGCCGCTCGGCGCGATCACGCGTACCGCGGCTTTGGCCACGGGCTCACCCGTCGACACGCGCGTCACCCAAACCAAAGATCCATCGACCGAGAGCTTCGCCGTGAGCGCCAGGTCCGTCAATTTCACGATTTTGAACGTCGAGGGCGAGCGATAGTCTTTCGGATGTTTCTCGTAACGCACGCCGATCGCGACCGGTCCGTGCTTCGCGTCACCGAGCACACTGCTCAAGCTGAGGTTCTCTTTGTTGATGTGATTCGCCGGACCAGCGCTGACCACGCTGCGTTTTTTCGCGCTGGCCAAACTCTGAAATAGCGTCCAGCGCGAATCGGGGTTGCTGTCGCTGGTCACGCGCAGCACGTCCTCGGGCGACAGCGCGGCCGTCGTCAGATCGTAGTTTTTTACGTTCACCGAGCCGATCGGCACCGAGGTCGCGACGCGCGGATCGAGCAGCGCGCCGTTCACACCGATCTCGACCTGCGGGAAGTAGTCGTCGATCTGCATCTCCTCAGCGAATGGTTTGCTCAGTTTCTGGCCGTGCACGTCGTGCATGTCTCCGCTGATGCGAAGCGCGTACGTGTGGCCCGCTTGAAACGGCGCGGATACGCTCAGATACGACACCGGCGTCGACTCATCGCTCCAGTTTTCGAAGCTCAGCGGCAATGCCGGCGTGATCGAGAGCGCGCGCTTCAAGTCCTTGATCGGCACCGGATTGCTGAGCTCGATCGACCAAGAGCCGCCGGGCGCACAATTTTCGTGCGGCGTATCGCGATCGCAATTCACGTTCGAGACCACGAGCGGGCCGTAAGTTTCGACCGACACGTCGATCGCCGTGCCCATCGGCAACGGCCCTTCGAGGCTCGCGAGCTCCTCGGACGTGCTCAGCTTGATCTGCGAATCGATCGGCAACGGCAGCGCGGGATGCACCTCGAGTCGCTTGGGCTGGGTCGGATCCGGACGCACGACGCTGAACGCGAGCGCTTGTTCCTTGCGCGCGTGCGTCGCGGTCAGCTTCGTGAAATGCTGGAATTTGAGCGGGTCGATCGGCTGATTGAAGCGCAGCGTGAAGAAGGTGTTCGGCTCGAGCCCACGCGCGCCGGCCTCCGGCTCGCTCTGCACGAGCTTCGGTCGCGGCGTGCTGAAGCTAAACTGATACGGCGTGCCGAGCGTCGCGCCATCGAGCGCGCGAAGCTCGGCGGGGACCGTCACCGTGAACTCGGTCGCGCCCGGCAAGTGCGCCGCCTCGGGTACGAAGTGCAGCGCGTGCGTGCCGACCCAGAGCCAGCGCCCGGCCACGTTCGGCGCGAGCGAAAGCGCCGGAGCTGCCGCGCCAGCAAGCTCGAGCTTGCGCAGCGGACGGCTGAATACCAAACTAAGTTCACTGACTTCGCTCGCCTCGCCTTGCGGGCCAGCGAACACGACGCGAAAGGCCGTCGCATCTTTCTTGCCGATGCCAGCTACCGCACCCGGCCCGAGCGCACCGTTTGGAGATTTCGAGGGCGCCTTCGCGCTCTCCATGCAGGCCGCGCCGAGGATGAAGAGCCCGCCCAAAATCACCGACATGCGACGCGCAAGTCGAGATGAAGTCCGTGTTCGCGATTTGCCCATGGTATTCGGGCGCGAGTCAGCAACGGGCGTGCCGCGGGAGCAACGCTCGAATTTCGGCTGTGTTTACCCGAAATCGTCAGCGCGAACGTGGGCGCCGAGACGCGCGCTTCGCGGCTTTGTAACCACATCCTTGCTCCTGATTTTTGTGCTCGCAGCGAGCCGGGCGGGCGCACAAGCGACCGCGCGCTTCGCCGATGTCCCGAACGAAACGCGTGCGCCCGCACCGATCAGCACGCCGTCCGCGACCGCCCTGCCGGCAGCAACGGCAACGGCACCGACCGCTCCGCCGCGTGCCGCCAAGGCCAGGGCCCAATCGCCCGATCCGCCCCCAAGCGACATGCCGCTCGCGACATCTCCAGCCGGCTTCACCAGGCGACTCGCGCTCACGCACTTGGAACGCGCGGAACAGCTCGAAGGCCGCGGTGACGTCGCGCAAGCCTTGCGCGAATACACCGAGTGCCTCGCGATTGACTCGACGCTCGGCGAAGC
>DASYCL010000930.1:0-2781 GCA_036500245.1 Polyangiaceae bacterium
GATGATCCTGTACAGCTATCGGCATTCGCTCCCGTTCATCGGCGGTGCCGGCGCTTCGAGCCGCAACGACGTACCGAAGAGCATGCGCGAAGACTTCGAGCACGCCGGTCAATTGCTCGACGAAGCCGAGCGCATCCTGAATAAAAGTCGCGCGCGGATCGAGCGCGAGTTGCCCGCATCGACGCGCGAAGAGCTGCGCGAAGCGCTCGAGGAATTGCGCGAAGCCATGGCGGCGAAACCGTTCGAGCCCGGGCCGTTCAGCGCCGCGTACGAGCGCGCGAGCCGCCTCGTCGCGCACCGCTTGTCGCCGTGGCAAAAGGGCGAGTTCCGCGAGTACGTCGAATCGATCGCGGTCGCGGTCGGCGTGGCGCTCTTGCTTCGATCGTTCGTGGTCGAAGCCTTCAAGATCCCGAGCGGCTCGATGCTGCCGACACTACAAATTCAAGATCACATCTTCGTCAATAAGCTCGCCTACGGCCCGGCGATCCCGTGGACGAACCTACGCTTATTCAACAGCCTGCCGCCCGCGCGCGGAGACGTGATGGTGTTCGAGTATCCCGATCCGAACCCGAACAACGAGCGCCAAGACTTCATCAAGCGCGTGATCGCGCTGTCCGGCGACACGCTCACGGTCGAAAACGGGCATCCGATCATCAACGGCTGGCGCGTGCCGAACTGCCGCATCGGCATGTACGAGTACCACGAAGGCACCGATCCGCAGCTGAAGCGCAGCGAGCTCTACATGGAGTTCTTGGGCAGCTACGCTTACATCACTCAATACGAAGACGATCGCGGCAGTGAGCCGCATCAAGGCCCCTACAAAGCCAAACCCGGCGAAACCTGGGTGATGGGCGACAACCGCAACAACAGCATGGACTCACGCGCCTGGAACAATGGTCGCGGCGGCGGCGTGCCCGACGCGAACATCAAAGGCCGCGCGATGTTCGTCTGGCTCAGCTTCGGCGCGGATGGCGGCGTGACCTGGGATCGCTTGGCCACGAACGTACTCGGGCGCCCACGCTTGCCCAAAGGCGCGCCGCCGGAAATCCTCCAGAGCATCGACAAGTGTCTGCGCGAGCGCCCGCCGCCTGGGCAAACATTGCCGCCTGCACCGTAGTGACGGGCAGCCGAGTGCTCTCAGTTCCGAGCGCCACTGCGTGTTCCAGATGCTCTGGCCCTACGCGTATCAAAGCGCTTGGGCTCCCGCGCATCCGGCTGCGCGACGGGCGCCTGTTCACCCCTTCGGGTGTCACGAAGCGCGTCGGTCAGTTCTAACATGGCCGCCCGTCTTTCCCCTCGCCGGGGATCGCGAAGCGCGTCGAAAACCGTGATCAGCCTCGCGAATCAGTAGCTTTGTTTTATTTCCGTGCAGGCGAGCCCGAGCCCTTCGCGCGCCCTGGCGCGAAGGAAAGGAGAGAGTGCGGAAGAACACGTGATTTCGGCTTTAGTTTTGGGGGTGCTCCTTGGCGTCGCGGCCGCGCGCGGGGGCGAGTGAGCCGTCGCGTTCCGTCAGCTCGACCGAGAGTGACACCTCGCGCAATTGCCCGAGGCGATTTCTCTCGGCGGAGAAGAGCCCGGCAATCAAGATCGCCAGCGACTCCAAGAAGCGCTCTTTCATCTCCACTGTCCTACGCTGACAGCGAAAAGTCTCTTCCCGAACGGAGGACGGCTGCGAAATCGCGCGGAAACGGCGGAGCGAAGCTCAGCGCGTGGGCGCGATCTTTTGCGTCACGATGCCGAGATTGCGCGCAAGCTCGCGTGATTTGTGCGCGCGGTACAGCGTCGTCACGACCGAAACGATCCAGACCACGTCGACCAAGAGCGCGATGCGCGCAAACGTCAACGGAGCGAGCGGGTGGTGCGCGGCATAGCGCATGTACCCGAAATGAAAGAGCACGCGAAAGAACGAGGCGCTCATTCCCGGCGTATACGCTGCAACCGATTGCCGCTGCCAGCGCTCGAAATCCTCGACCGCAACAGTGCTCGGCTGTTGTGACGCTTCGCGTGCCTGCGTGTCGAGCTTGCGCAACGTGAACCACACGCCCAAGAAAACCGCGACGATGTCGTACTGATCCACTGAGGGCACCTACCCCGATCTGCGCGGCTCGTCGACCGGCATCGCCTGAGATCGCGCACGCTGCCGATTTTTCCGCGCGTGTCCGACGCCGAGCGAAGCGAGTAGCGTACGGCGCCAATGAGGACCGAGCCGAGCGAGCTTCGCTTCATCGCCTGGGGCGAGCTCTTGTGGGACCTTTTCCCGGACGGACCGCGACTTGGCGGCGCCGCGGCGAACGCGGCCTATCACGCGCATTGCCTCGGAGCGAACGCGCTGCTCGTGAGCCGCGTCGGTGACGACGAGCTCGGCGCGCGCGCCCGCAGCGAGCTTTTCGCACGCGGCGTGGAAACGCGCGCGATCCAGATCGACGACACGGCACCGACCGGGACCGTAAACGTCGAGTTCGGCGACGGCGAGCCGCGCTATCGCATCGCGACGGGCGTGGCGTGGGATCGCATCGGCTACCAACCCGAGCTCGGCGAAGTCTTCGCCGAAGCGGACGTGATTTGCTTCGGCACGCTCGCGCAGCGAAGCCCGCTCGGCTTCGACGCGATCGAGCGCGCGCTTTCGAACGCGCCGAAAACTGCGCTACGTCTCTGCGACCTGAACGTGCGCGAGCCGTTCGCGACGCGGGCGATCGTCGATCGCGCGCTTGGCCTGGCGAGCATCGTCAAGCTCAACGAGGGCGAGGTCGCGACGCTTTCGCGGCTCTTCGCTCGGTCCGA
>DASYCL010000931.1:0-2830 GCA_036500245.1 Polyangiaceae bacterium
CTGTGGCTGGTCGCGCGCACGGTGCGGGGCTTCTTGAATCCGGTGAGCGGCGTACGTTCGCCTTGGATCTCGCTCGCGATGCTCAAGTTCGGTTTGCTCTTCGTGGGGGTCTTGTTCTTGGTGCGCGGCGGCTACGCGAAGGTGTTGCCGCTCGCGTTCGGTTACGCAGCTTTGCCGCTTGGGATTGTCGTTTCGCAGCTGAAATCGGCTCCCGCGACGCCTGGAGAAAGTTAGGAAATGCCCGAGCATACGTCCTGGTTCACGCTGCTCCTCGCGCACATGCACGAGACCCTCGATGCAAACGCGGAGGCGTTCGGCGAGTCGTTTCCCACTCATCATGCGGCGAGCTGGCGCAGCTTCGAGCCGCTCTGCGCGGCGCTATTCGTCGCGTTGCTCGTACTCGGCATGGCGCTGCGCGTCCGCGCGCGGTTGCAGAATCCGGACGACGCCGTCATCCCCGAAGACAAGCTTACGCTGCGCACGTTCATGGAAGCGTTTCTGAGCTACTTCTACGATCTCGCGAAGAGCGTGATGGACGCCGAGCGCGCGAAGAAATACTTTCCGCTGATCGGCACCTCGGCCACGTTCATATTTTTCTCGAACGTGTTCGCGCTGATCCCGGGTTTCCCGGTCGCGACCAGCAGCCTGAGCATCACACTCGGCTGCGCCATCGTCGTCTTCGTGTGCTTCAATGCGTACGGCTTGGCCGCGAACGGCTTCGGCTACGTCCGCCATCTGGCCGGCCCGGCCCTGTATCTGGCCCCGCTCGTATTTCCAATTGAGGTCATTTCGCTGTGCGTTCGGCCACTCACGTTATCCGTGCGCTTGATGCTCAATATGTCGGTCGACCACCTGATCGTCGGGATTTTCCTGAGTCTCGTGGCACTGATCATCCCAATCCCCGCGATGATCCTGACCGTCTTGATCGTCCTGATTCAGACGCTCGTCTTCACCTTGCTGACGTGCATCTACATTGGGCTAGCGACCGAGCACGAGGCGCATTAAAGGGAGCACCCGAACTTTCCGCGAGGCAAAGCTCCTCGCCGCTGAGACCAATCAAGGAGTCGATGATTATGTCCAAGAAGAATGTGGCTCTGGCCACCGCGATGCTGACCACCCTGTTCTCTTCAAGTGCGTTCGCTCAGGGAACGGACAGCGGCGCTGGCGGCGGTGCGCAAGCAGCTGCTGCGATCGGCGCTGGCATCGCGATCGGCCTCGCTGTGCTCGGTGGCGGCATGGGCCAAGGTCGCGCGGCGGCCGCGGCGCTCGAAGGCATCAGCCGCAACCCCGGCGCCGCTCCGCGCATCCAGACGCCGATGATTCTTGGTCTGGCGCTGATCGAGTCGCTCGTGCTCTTCGCATTCGCGATCGCGTTCTTGCTCCAGCAGAAAATCGGCAGCTGAGTCGCGCGGCGCGTGAGCGCCGAGCAAAAAGCGAAGCGGGTCGAGCTTCACGTGCAACGCTTTCTGAGTTGCGTGAGCTCGGCCCGTTTTTGCGTCGCCTGCGTCGTCGCGCTAGCGGACGCGCACCAAAGTGCCGGGCTCGTACGCGGTCGGAAGCGCGGCGGTCCAGCCGGGCGGCAGCTTCGGGCTCACCCACGAGAACAAATACTCTGCGTCGATCGGCGCGAGATTGACGCAGCCGTGGCTGTGTTTATTGCCGAAATCGCGATGCCAGAACGTGCCGTGCAGCCCGTAGCCGCGCTCGAAGTACATCACCCACGGCACGGCTTGAATCGCGTAGTTCTCGGCCGCGGATTCGTCGTCCAAGTTGTCCATGTCGCTCGTGCGCAGCTTGACCCAAATGCGATGCACGCCGGGCGGCGTCGCGGTCTCGCTCTTCGGCGCGCCGCGACCGGTCGAAACGAGCGTCGCGAACACCGGCTTGTCGCCGACGTAGGCGGTCAGCACTTGGCCTGCGAGCTCGACGTCGAGCCAGCGCTCACCCGGGCGCAATTCGCTCGGCGGGCTCGCGCTCGTCGGCGCGCGCGCATCGCGATCGCTCAGCCACGCAGCGTCATCATAGCGAAACCAGCGATGCCCTGAGACGCTCCGCTCTTCCAACACGGTGAGCTCTTGGAAGCGAGCGAGTTTGAGCTTTGGATTTTTGGGTTTGTTGGGCTCTGTACTGCCTTGCGCGTTCGCGCTCACGACCCAAGCGACGTTGAGCGTTCCCGTGAGCGCCTTGCCGTGAAATGGAAACGGCGCGACTGGACTCAGATCGCGCATCGGCACCCACAAATCTTCAGTAGTGAGCCCGAAAGCGTTGCCTGCGGGATTGTTTTCGACACGCGATACCGCGACACCGAATCCTTTCAGGAGCTGCGCCTCCGGCACGCCGTCTTCGGCCGTTTCGAGCGCGCGATACCCAAACGAACCGTCCGGTCCGACGAAGTGATAGCGATACGGCAAGCCGTCGTGCGAACGCGGCGCCAGCGAAGCGCCGTCGGGCGCGGCGCGAGAAAGCGCTGCGCCGTCCTCGCAAATCCAGGCGAGCGATCCCACGAGCAAGAACCTGCCGGCGCAGCCCGGCCCCCGCGCTGCGCCGAAGATCGGCAACCGCGCGCCGCGCGCCGCCGCGCCGCGTTTCTTCTCGGCAGCGCTCGCTGCTTGATAAAGCGGCTCGTCGGGGCGAGTCACCTCTGCGCTCCGCACCCAGTCCGGGATCGGCATTTCGCCCGGCGCAGTCCACGGCTTTGGTTCCGCGAACGCTCGCCGTGTAGAGAGCGCGCTCGAGCCGGCGAGCGCGATGCTCGCAGCGCTGATCAACGCACAGCGACGAGCCTCGAACCGAGTCACTGAAACGAAAAGCGCAGCTCGTGGTCGCACAC
>DASYCL010000932.1:0-5599 GCA_036500245.1 Polyangiaceae bacterium
AAATGATTGCGAAATTCGCGGCGGGCGGGCCGCGCGACGTGCCATTTCCGTGCGTGCCCCGACTAGTAGGCCGAGCGCGCTGACACGCGCGTTACCGCGGGACCAAGGAGCCGCGCACCGAGGCCAGCCGTCCGCCCGCGACTGGCTCCGAGATCGATTCGATCACCGCCGGGTAGTAGCGACCGAAGTCGTCCTCGACGCAATAGAAGCGCGCGGGCTCTTCGCGTAGCACGCGCGCGGCGCTGACGCTGATCAGCGCCGTGAACGCGCTCGCCGAGCGCGCCACGGGATAGTCGATCTCGAGGGCTTCGAGCGGACATACCAGACGCCGCGCCGTCGTGAGCAGGTTGGCCATCGCGCTCGCGTGAGTGTAGCGCGTGCGCGCGGCTCGCGGATGCGGGCGCGGTAGTTAGCCGGGATGATGCAGGATGTTCGTCTCGGTCGCGCGGTAGTCGTCGTCGATTCGCTTGACTGCGCCGTCGACGACGCGCTTCAGATCGGTCGTATCGCTCATCTGTTGGGCTTCGGCGTGTAGCTTGTCCGCCAAGCCTTCGAGCGTTCCGGCCCAAGCCAAGGACTCGCGATCGAGCCCGCTTTCAGCTACGTCCGAAACCGCATGGCCTGCTGCTCCCGCGACGGCGTTGATGTACGCGAGCCACACGCCACCGTCTAGCGGCTGACGCACGTCCGCGGACGCGACCGGCGTCGTGGTGTTGAACAGATCGGTGAACGGGCGCTCGAGCGCGTAGACCTTGAGATGATCGCTCAAGTTGCGCACGGCTTGCATGCGATCGACCGCGCAGAGCATCGCGACCGCTCTTGCTTCCGGCGTGAGCGCGCCCAGATCGAGACCGAGTAGCACTTCGAAGGAGCGCGCATCGTTCAGCGGGCGCACGGCGGTGGCTTCGTCCTGGGTCAAGTGCGCGGGATCGGTCGTGCCGGGGATGTCGGTTTGGACGTGGCTCGACGCGTCGCGGATTGCGGCGGCTTCGCGCTCGGCTTCGGCAGCCGCTTCGAGGAACATGCCGAGTTGCTGCGTGCGCGGTCGCTCGATCGAACCCGGCTTGGCAGTGTCGATCACCAGGATCTTCAGATCAGCGACCAGCTTCGGATCGATTGCGCGCAGTCTCTCGGCGCGCTCCCGATCGTTCACGCCGTAAGCGTGCTCGATCACTTGCTCGCAACGACGCTGGTTGTCCGCCGCGCGATCGCTCGGAGCGACGCCTTCCGCGTCGCCCCAAACGTTGCCGAACCAGCATGCGACGCTCTCGATCACGAGTCGATGCATGTCGTCCACCGTGCGCGAACGCGCAGACTTTGCCGCCACATTGCTGCGCGGCGCCGTCATTTGGCGCGCCACTGCTGCGGACTGCGTCGGTGAAGTAGGCCTCGACTGAGCACTACTACAAGCCATGATCCCGAGTCCGCACAACGCGAATAGCGATGTGAGCTTTGCCATGCCAGCTCAGCAGCATACGGCGTGCCGAACACACCGATGCTCGTTTTTGGCTCAATCGTGCAGACCGCGACGAGTTTGTCGCGGCCGATCGCTACGGTGTGACGCAATGTGGGCGCTTGTCATTGCCCTTCAAATCGAGCTCCGCTCGGGCTCGAATCGAGATGATCTCTGAGCGTCGATGTCGTTCTGTTTCGGGCGCCGAGTGCGCCGGCCCTGCGGCGTCGCGCTGACGTTTCCCCAACGTCGCGGCTGACCGACGCCGGACACGGAGTGGGCGTCTCGCAGCGCTTGATTGGAGCGGGCGCGGCCATGTCGAGGTGCTGTGGTTTCGATCACTCGGCGTGGAAGTTTGCTGTCGCGCTGCGCGTTGGGCGCGTTGGGCGCTTTGCGCGCTCGGTCGGGCTACACCCAAGCTCGCTTGGGTGGATTGTGAACAAGAAAAACATCCGCGACAAAAGCTCGGCGAAGGACTGGGAAATTTTTGGTCCTCACGCCTGGGGACCAAAAATTTTCGGTCTGTTCAAGTGGTCTCGGGTGTAGGCAACCCCAACAAAAACTAAAGTTCGTTTCTGAAATCGGTTCCATATTTTGTGTTTGGCGAGCGATCTCGCATTGACGAGTTCGTTCGGGCGTGGCTGATTGTAAACTTCAGTCGCGCACGCGCTTTGCGCGGCAAACCAAGCTTTTGTCGTTCGTTCGGAGGGTTTCCATGCGAATCCGTAGCAGCTTAGTGCTGTCATTCACCATGATCGGGGCCGGGGTCTGGGCGTGCAGCGCCGGCGGCGGCGGTGGCGGTGGCGGCAGTCATGTCGGTGACAGCAACGCTGGGAGTAGTTCCAGCAGCGGCGGCTCCAATGGTTCCGGCGGCTCACTCGTCGTCGGTAACGCGGGCAGTTTCAATCCCGTGCCGGCGGCGGATCCCGATGCCGGCGCGCCGATGGACCCCGATCCGGCCAATCCGAACATCGTTCATCCGCGCTGCGGCATGGGCAAATGCACCGATTTCCCGATGGACCCGATCATGGGGGACGGCGTGCCCGCGAACGCCGCCACGCTCTTCGGCGATCCCATGAACTTTACCGCGGGTGGCTTGTGCGCGCTCGAACCGCAGTTGTCCGCAAACGGCAAAGACGGCGCGATGATTCCGGCGAACTGGGTGCGCCCGCGCTTCCGCGTGATGGCACCCGCGGGCATCGATTTGCTCGAGATCCGCCTGCACTCGGCGGTCGAGGCGAATGATTTGGTCGCTTACACCAAGTACACGCCGGGCGCGGGTGGCGTCGCGCCGTCTTGGTATTTGCCGAAGGACATCTGGGTCGGCAAGACGGACGCGATGAGTCCGCCTTCGGGCGTCGGCTTGGCGAACAACACGGCCGGTCAAGCAGCGGTGACGGTCACGATTCGCGGGATCAATTCGGCACAACCCGGCACACCGGTCGGTGTGCAGGGCGATTTCAACATCGCACCCGTGGTTGCGACCGGCAGCATGGTGTTTTGGACCGTGAACTCCGCGCAGGTCACGCTGCAATCGAGCAAGTTGCTCGGCTTCGCGGTGGGCGACGAAGGCGTGGCCGACGCGCTCACGCTGCCGGACATCAAATGGGCCGGCCAAATAGGCGAAAACGGATCGGTGCTGCGCGGCTTTTATGACACCACGAAGCTGCCGGATTTCGTGGACGGCCAAGTGCGCTGCATCGGTTGCCACACCACGATCCCGGACGGCAGCGGCGTAGTCTTCGGGGACGATTGGCCGTGGGCGAAAGCCGCAGCGTCACTATCGATGGGCACGGTCGGCGCGATTCCGCCGAACATCGGCGCCGGCGCGCAAGCGATCATGAAAACATCATGGTGGGGCCAGCAAACGATGTCGAAGGCGCACTGGGCGGCGGGCGATCGCATCCTGGTCACGAGCTATGGCACGACCTTCAAGTCCGGCACGGCGCGCACCAAGCCGTGGCAGGAGCTGCCCCACTACGACGACGCGAATCCCGAGAACGACGACAAGATCAAGTGGCACCAACTCGCGTGGATCGATATGGAGTCCAACGCGACGATCGACGTCGCAGTGACGGACACGCCGGCTTATGGGACTCCGGTCGACAACCGCAATATGCAGGCAACGGCCGCGCTGGGTAGCGCCTGGGGCATCATCCAAACGGGTGACACCGGCGTCAGCGACGTATCGCCGAACCTGAGTCACAAGGGCGATCAAATCGTCTACACGACGACGGACTACTCGCCCGACGGCCACCCCGACACCGAGGCGAAGACGGCGGACATTCGCGTCGTGCCTTACAACAACAAGCTCGGCGGCGCCTCGCAAGCACTGATGGGCGCTTCCGATCCGAACTACCTCGAATATTATCCTTCGTACTCGGGGGATGACGCGCTGATCGCGTTCAACCGCGCGCCCGCGGTGAGCGCGACTTCGCCTGACGGGCCGTACTACAACCGCTTCGGTCAAATCATGGTGATGCCGGCAGCGGGTGGTACTGCGATGCCGCTCGCCGCGAACGATCCGGTCGCGTGCGCGGGTGATGACACCACCAAGGGGCTGATCAACAGTTGGCCGAAATGGTCGCCGGACGTTTTCAAATTCGGCGACAAAACGTACTACTTCGTCGTGTTCTCTTCCGCGCGCAAATACGCGGATGAGTTCTCGTCGCAATTCAACTTGCCCACGAATACGCTGTCCTCGTTCAAAGGTTTGAATGCGTCGTCACAGCTCTACTTGGCTGCGGTCGTCGTCGATGGCAGCGGCAACGTGACGACGTATCCCGCCGTCTACATCTGGAATCAGAATCGCGCGCCAGGCGCGGATGGCAGCTCGACGACCTCGCTCCAATTCAGCAACCTGACGCCCGCCTGGGATCCGATCACCCTGCCGTCGTTGATGATCCCGCCAGTGCCGACGGAGACAGTGCCGAAGTAACGAACGCGCGCGGAGTCCTCGTCGCGGCTAAAAGCGCCGTCTGAATCCGCAGGTTCGGCGCGCGTGTTTGCGTTCAGATGTCGGCTCTGCTTTGATCGAAGACACGCGAGAGGGGTGTTTTCGTGCGATATAAAATGAGAGTCGGTCTTTTTTGGGTGGCGCGCGTGAGCGCCGTGCTCGTCGTGCTGGGGTCAATTGGCTGCTCGAGCAAGAGCGACAGCGGTGGTGCTGGCGGCGGCGCGGCGCCAGGCACCGCGACCGAGACGCTGATCGATACCTTCATCACCGGGGTGGTGCCGAACCCAGCGTTGTGTTTGCCCACGATGCTCCCGGTGGCTTCCGACAGCAGCGCGGCGTGCATTGTGTTCGCCGCGGCCAACACCGGCGGAACTTGCGCTTGCTCCGGCGCGGGCCGCTCACCAGTCGATGCCACCGTGGTCTCACGTGTCACGTTTCAACTCGAGCTCGAGGGCGCGTGCGGGTTCGAATCCGGCGTGGACTGTGCGTCGTTTTGCGTCTGTGAAGTCGCGCCGGCGGAAGGTCCGAATCGAGACGACTGCGTGAACAGCGTGACCCCTGCGGCAAGCACGACGGGCTGGTGCTATGTCGCGCCGGCCGATGGCATCGGTTCGATTGACGTCGTCGCGGATTGCCCGGACGGTCAACAGGAGCGACTTCGACTCTTAGGCGATGCGCAGCCGGTCGCGGGCGAAAGTCTGTTTTTGGCCTGCGGCGGTGGCGCGCCGCCGACGGTTCGCGCGGAACACGTCACACCCGCCGCGCTGGGCAGCGTGTGCATCTCCAGCGCCGAATACGATCCATCGTTTCCCGGCTTCCAAATCCACGATGTCTCGCTCGATGTCGGCACCGTCGCATGTGACTCGAACATTTGCCTGCAGAATCATTTTCAGGGTCGCGTGAGTTGTCCATATGGTCAGCAGGTGGGTTCCGCCAACGGCTGTCATATCCCAGGCACAGCCGATCCAGTCACGCTCGCGGAGGTCGAGGCGGAAGACGTGGGCAGGCCGCCCGCGGACGCCTCATTTTGCAGTTGCCGCTGCGCCGGACCTGGTGCCGGCCCGTTTTGCTCGTGCGCATCGGGCATGGAGTGCGTCGAGCTGATCCCGGATTTCGGCATCGAGTCTGACGCCAATAACGCGGGTTCCTATTGCATCCCGAAAGACAGCGAATTCTCTGAGACCGATCCG
>DASYCL010000933.1:0-6632 GCA_036500245.1 Polyangiaceae bacterium
CGCGCGGCACGTTCGCAGCGAGCAGCGCGGCGTTTTGCGGCTCGTTCGGGCGCGCCAAGGCTTCGCGCACGCGGGTCGAGGAAATGTCGGGCAAGAGCGCGGCGCAGGCTTCCGGATGCTCGTAACCCGGGCGCGCCACGATATACGGCGGAGCGAGCTCGGTGATGCGCTCGAAGGCGTGCCACTTCGCCGTTTCGCCCAGCACGTCCGAGCCGAGCAAGAGGCGCATTTGCCAGTCCGGATGCTGTTTCGCCAAATGCTCGAGCGTGTGAAGCGTGCGACTCGGCGTTTGCAATTCGCGTTCGACGGTCGAAACCGTGACGCCCGCGATGCCGGCAAATGACAGCTCGCACAGCCGCACGCGCTCTTCGAACGGATTCAATGGCTTGCCGAACGCATGCGCGAACACCGGTACCACCACGACTTCGTCGAAGCCTCCGACTTTGAGGGCATAGACCACCGCGAGCACGTGAGAGATGTGCGGCGGATCGAAGCTTCCGCCGTAGATGGCCACCGCTTTGGGCATGCGCTCGCGGGAGTCTATAGTGTTTTCGTGAGCGACGCGTCGAGAATCAAAGCGCCCAGCGATCCGGTCGAGATCACGCACGACGGCGATCCGGTCACGGTCGAGCGCGGCGAAATGTTGGCCGGCGGCTTGATCGCGGCCGGGCGCTTGCTGCTGGCGCGCAGTCCGAAGTTGCATCGCGCGCGCGGTCCGTACTGTTTGCGCGGCGCGTGCGACGGCTGCACCGCGCGCGTCAACGGCGTGCCCAACGTGATGACGTGTCTCGTGCGCGCACAAGCGGGTGACCGCATCGAGACTCAAAACGTGCTCGGTTCGCGCGACCTGGATTTGTTCGAAGCCACGGACTTTCTCTTCCCGCAAGGCTTCGACCATCATCGGCTGCTCGCCGGCGCCGGCACTTCGCGGCTGATGACGGCGTTCGCGCGGCGCGTGAGCGGACTCGGGCAACTGCCGGATCGCGCGCTAGCCGTGAGCGCGGCCGAGCGGCGTGAAATCGACGTCTTGATCGTGGGCGGCGGCGCGGCGGGGCTCGCGGCCGCGACCGTGCTCGGCGCGCGTGCGCTGCTCGTCGATGACGCGCTCGCGCTCGGCGGCGCGATCGCGACGCTCGATCCGGCCCGCGCCACGCTGCTCGTGCACGAAGCGCGCAAAGCCGGCGCCGAACTGCGCCACGCGACCAGCGCACTCTTACTCTCGCGCGAACCCGAAGACGAGAGCGCGCGCATCACCGCCCTGCTCGAAGGACCGACTCATGCGACGGCCGTGCGCTGCCGCGCCGTGCTCGTCGCGAGCGGCACTCACGATCCTTTGCCGACCTTCGGCAACAACGATCTGCCCGGAATTTTTTCGGCGCGTGCCGCGCTCGCGCTGCTCCGCTCGGGCATCTCGCTCGGTAAGCGTGTGGCGTTGGTCGGCGAAGGCCGCTTCGCGCGCGCGTTTGCCGAGGCGCGCAAACAGGTCGGCGTGTTTCGCTTCGAGCCGGAGCGCGCGCTACGCGCCAAGGGCCAACACGCGGTCACGCGGCTCGTCTACGAAGAGGCCGAAAAAACGCGCGAAATCGTGGTTTCCGCGATCGCGATCGACGGCCCGGGCGCGCCCGCGATCGAACTCACCGGGCAGCTCGGCGGCCGCGCGCGCTTCGACGCGAAGCGCGGCTATCTGCCCGAGCTCGAGCCCAACGGACGCGCCGCAGACGGAATTTTCGCCGCGGGCTCCTGCGCCGCGTCACGGCTTTCGAGCAACGAAGACGGCGCGCGAGTCGCCCGCGCCGTGCTCGAGGCGCTGTGATAACTTTGCCGTCATGACCAGCGCGGCCGCGACGCTGCCGGAACTCGCGCCCAGTTCGGCCGAGCGAATCGCGCCGTCACGCGCGGCGAGCGTGCTCGAGTTCCTCGCGGTCGGCGGCGCGGGCGTCTTCTTGTTTCCGCTGCTCTGGCTGTTGCGTGGCGCGCTCGGGCTCGACTCCGCCGAGCTGGCCGTAGGTTTTCTGATGTTCCACGGCGCGCACGTGATCAACGATCCGCATTTCGCGGTCACGTATCTACTCTTTTACAAGAACGTAAAGCAGCGCGCCTTCGGCGACGAATTCAACCGCGCGCAGCGCGTTCGCTACCTGCTCGCGGGCTTCGTCGTGCCGGTCGCGCTCGCGGTATGGCTGTTTTTCGGCCTGAGCAGCACTTCATCGCGGCCGCTCGGCTGGCTCATTCAACTGATGTTTTTGCTCGTCGGCTGGCACTACGTGAAGCAAGGCTTCGGCGTGCTCGCGGTGCTCTCCGCGCGGCGCGGCGTGCGTTACAGCGCGGGCGAGCGGCGCGTGATTTTGGCGCATAGCTTCGCCGGCTGGGCATACGCTTGGGCGAGCCCAGCGCAGATCGCCGCGGAAGCGGAAGAAAAAGGCGTCATCTATTGGTCGCTCGCGCATCCCTGGTGGCTCGAACGCGCGACGTTGATTTTGTTTGGGTTCAGCGCTGCTCTCTTATTCGCCGTACTGGTACGAAAATGGCAGCGCGAACGCCAGCTGCCCGCGCTCACGCCCCTCACCGGGCTCTTGGTCTCGATTTGGCTGTGGTCGGTTTATTCGAGCGCAGACCCACTGATGCTGTACGTCGTCCCGGCGCTGCACTCGGTGCAGTACTTGTATTTCGTGTGGCTGCTCTCGCGCAATCAAGCGCGCGCCGCCGAACGCCCGCCATTCTTCGGTCCGCCCGCAAGAAATCGACTGATCTTCCTAGCGCTCTCTTCGATCGCACTCGGCTGGCTCTTCTTCCACGGCGCGCCCGACCTGCTCGACGGCGCACGCTTCAGCGCGCATCGCCACGCGCGATTGCCACTCGGCGACCTCGGGCCAACGCCCTACTTCGCCGCCTTCTTCGCCTTCGTGAACATCCACCACTACTTCATGGACAACGTAATCTGGCGCCGCGAAAACCCCACTACGCGTTTTTTGAACGAGTGAATAGTGATTGGGCATTCTCAGATCTCGCGCGCGGTCGCGCCAGACGAGGCCCGGGCTCGCCCGCCCGGAAATAACACAACGCAACAGATTCGCCGGGCTGATCACGGTTTTCGACAGAAGGGCGGCCACGTTAGAACTGACCGAACAGGCGCTCGTCGCGCGGCGAGTCGCGCGGGCGGCCGAACGCAATGAAGCGCGCAGGGCCAGGAAAGCTGAACGGCAGCGAACGCAGCGTGGCCCATCTACCAGACTCTGGAACGCGGTCAACGTTCGACGAGTGTGCCGAACATGCTGAGCCCCCCAACCACAAATACGAAATCGAACAGGCCCATGAGCTTGAAATAGTCGAGCAGCTCCGACACCGGGGCACCGTTCAAGAGTTCGCGCGTGGCGGCGACGGCGGAGAGCAGCGTCGGCGAGAGCAACGGGAACAGCACCACCGCGAGCAAGAGATCGCGCGCGTGCGTGCGCACCGTCATGGATCCGAACAGCGTGCCGGAAGCGGCGATGCCTGGCGTCGCGCACAGGCCGATACAAATCAAGCCGAGTCCGCTCTGCGTGAGGTCGAGCGAAAAGAGCAACGCCGCGACCGGGATCACCACGCACTCGACGATGCTCAAAAACAAAAGCACGCCGAGCGCTTTGCCCGCGAAGATCGCGCTGCGCGAGAGCGGCGCGACCAGCAAGCCGTCGAGCGCGGCTTCGTCGCGTTCGCGTTGCCAGGTTTTGCCGAGCGCGAGCACGGCCGCGAACGCGAGCGAGAGCCAAATCACACCAGCCGCGACGATCTGCGAGTTCGCTTGACCGCCGAAGAACGAGAGCGACGCCATGATCACGACGAGCAGCGAAAAGAAGCCGCTCGTGATCACGACTTCGCCGGTGCTGAGCTCGATCGCGAGATCCTTTTGGAAGATGGCGTACGCTTGCGCGACCCAGCTCAGCGTGCGACGCGGCAATGCGTCGGCAACGCCGCGACCGCGCATCGAGGCCACACTTTCCGAGCCGGTCGCCATCTCCTCGCGATCCTACACGATCGCTACTGGCTTTTTTCGGCCTCTGGAAGTGGTAGCTTCCGCGGCATGAGCGAACTCCGCGTCGAACACGTCTTCAAGTGCAGCGAAGAGACCTTTTGGACGAAGGTATTTTTCGACGATGAATACAATCGCCGCTTGTTCACCGAGCTCTTGAAATTCCCGGTCTGGCGCGTGGCGAAGACCGAAGAGCGCGGGGACGAAGTGCTGCGGACGATCGAGGCCTCACCGCCTATCGCGGATTTGCCTGGGCCGCTCAAGGCCGTGGTCGGCGATAGCGCCGGCTACGAAGAGCGCGGCGTGTTCGACAAGAAGACGCGCAAGTATCGCGTGCAAGTCGTGCCGAATCGCATGGCTGACAAGATCAGCGTCCACGTCGAGATGTGGACCGAACCACTCGGCGACAAAGAGTGCAAACGCATCGCCAAGGCGACCGCGACCGCGAAGATCTTCGGCGTCGGCGGGATGCTCGAAAAGAAACTGCTGAGCGATCTCGAACGCAGCTACGAAAAGAGCGCGAACTTCACCAACACGTTCGTGGCGGAAAAAGGACTCTAAGCAAGCGCGCTCCGCGCGCGCTCCCGAAACTCACGCCTTGACGGCGGCTTTGGCCTTCGGAGCGGCCTTGGCCGACTTCCCCGCGTCGGCGCCAGCGGCAGCCTTCGGCTTTTCGGCTTTTGCGGTCTTCGCCGGCTTGGCTTTCGCCGGCGCAACCTTCGCCGACTTCTTGTTCGCGCGTTCCGCCGAAGCGTGCAGGTCGAGCAATTGCGGCAACGTGAACTCGGCAAGCTTCGAAGCGTAGCCTTTGTCCTTTGCGCGCTTCTTCAATTCGACGATCGAGCCAATCAGCTTATCGCGGTTGCCGAAGCGCTTCTTCGCGTCGGTCAGCACGTCGTGCAAACGGACCAGCTTGGCGTTCGAGACGCGGCCAAGCCCTTTCACCGAGCTCACTCGATCCAACCACAAATCCTGGGTGGCGAGCTTTTGCACGGCGGCGACGAGCTTCTCTTTCGACTCGAAGCGCTCTTTGACTTGGCTGACGGGCGTCTTTTTCATGATTCCGGCTCCGGGCCATGTGGCCCACACGAAGGGCGCGGTTATTACCAACAGGGAGCAAGCGTGGCAACTCGGTTTTCCGTCGTCGGGGGTTTCACCCCCGCGCCCGCTGAGTGTCCCCCTCCGGGGATCACGAAGCGCGTAATTCAGCGGGGCCCCACTCCCGAGTTTGGGGCCCCGGCCCCAAACAAACAAGCTCATCGGCCGAAGGGCCGGCGTTGGGCGAAGTCACGGCGCGCCCATGAATGACAGGTCTTGCGCCACATGCTAACCGCGGGCGCCATGACCTTGCGCATGCGCTTTGCGCCGTCGCCGAGCGGCTACCTGCACGTGGGGAATGTGCGTTCGACGCTTTTTACCTGGCTCTGGTGCAAAAGCCACGCTGGTAAATTCATCTTGCGCGTCGAAGACACTGACCAAGAGCGCTCCAGCATCGACAGCGTGCGCGCCGTGCTCGACGATTTGAAGTGGCTCGGGTTGCCGTGGGACGAAGGCCCCGAAGTCGACGGGCCGTACGCGCCGTATTTCCAGAGCGAGCGCCGCGCAATCTACAAAGAACACACCGAGCAGCTGATCCGCGAAGGCAAAGCCTACCGCTGCTACTGCACCAAAGAGGAGCTCGACGCGCAGCGCGAAGCCCTCAAAGCGAAAAATCCGAAAGCGAATTTCGTCTATCCGGGCACCTGTCGCGATCGCAACGATCAGCCGGACTTGCCGTTCGTGGTGCGCTTTCGTTCGCCGAGCACCGGCTCGACCGATTTCACCGATCGCGTGTTCGGCTTCATCAGCACGCCGAACTCGGCGCAGCAGGATTTCGTGCTGATGCGCACGGACGGCTATCCGCTCTACAACTTGGCCGCGACGATCGACGACCACTTGATGGACATCACGTTCGTCGTGCGCGGGCGCGATCACATCGGCAATACGCCGCAGCAGATTTTGCTGTATCGCGCCTTCGGTTGGGAGCCGCCCGAGTTCGGGCATTTGCCGATGATGCTCTCGCAAAAAGGCGAGAAACTCAGCAAGCGCAACGCGGACGTGAGCGTGAAGGACTACCGCGATCGCGGCTACACGCCGATGGGCGTGCTGAATTACCTGGTGCGCTTCGGCTGGTCTTCCGGCGATCAAGAGATTTTCAGCCGTGAGCAGCTGATCGAGCTCTTCAATTGGGACCATGTGAACAAAGGCGACGGCAAATTCGACGAACGCAAATTCGCCGACGTCGCTTTCGAGCAGCTGAAACGGCCCGAGCTCACGTCACTCGACGACTACGTGGCTTACGTGAAGCCGTTCTTGGCCGCGCGGGGCGTCGAAAACCCAAATGAAGATTTGCTCCGCCGCGCGATCCCCGGCATCCGCGAGCGCGCGCGCAACCTGGTCGATGCGGCCTTCGATCTGGATTTCTATTTCCGCGAACCGCCGGAGCTCGACGAGAAAGCCAAGCAGAAGTTCCTCACGCCAGCGGTCGCGCCGCATCTGACCGCGCTCCGCTCGCTGCTCGAAAGCGCGTCCGATTTCGCGCCCGAACCGCTCGAAGCCGCGTTCAAGCAATGGATCGAAGCGA
>DASYCL010000934.1:0-9228 GCA_036500245.1 Polyangiaceae bacterium
GACCGATCACGCTCGAAGAGGCCATGCAGAATGCGGCACTGCTACTCGAGAGCGCCGCCGAGTCGGTCATGCGCAGTTTGCTTCATGCGCCGCGTTCGATCACGAGCACGGCGTAAGGTCCGAGCACGAGCTTCGAGCCGACGCTCACACCGTCCAGCAAATTCTTGCCGCTGAAGCCAGGCTCGGCGCTCAAGCGTTGTTCTTGGTCGGTCGCGTTCAACAGAAACAAAAATTCTCGATCGCCTGACGCGCGCACTTGCGCGGTCACGCCTTGCGGCAATTCGCCTGGGAACGCGCGCCGCAAATTTAGCTCTTTTGTCAGGCTTCCGAGAAAA
Source organism: Polyangiaceae bacterium (assembly GCA_036500245.1). Lineage (GTDB taxonomy): Bacteria > Myxococcota_A > Polyangia > Polyangiales > Polyangiaceae > PMG-095. Next base: position 336 of record DASYCL010000934.1, read on the forward strand.
TCCGCGAGGAAGCGCTCATCGTTGCGCGAGCCGACGAAGTAGGCCGTGCCGCGGCCGAATCGGTGGCGCGCGAGCGCGACGCCGCCCGAGTGCAGCGCGTCCGAGCCGTAACGCGCGAGCACTTCGGCGCCTTCGCTGTGCACGATCGAGCAGAACTCGCGCGCCGCGTACGTGCCGCTGAGTCCGGACGCGTTTTCCGTCACCGGCACGACCGAGACCGATTCAGTGGCGTACAGGCCGTCGATGTCTTCCACCCAAACCCCGAAGAGCGGGCGCAAAGGTCCAGGCATGCCGCCCGTGAAGCACAGATCGCTCTCGTTCACGATGCCCGTGAGGTACGTCGCGACGACGCATCCGCCTTGCTTTACGAACTCCGTCAATCGCTCCGCGACGCCTGGCCGCAACATGTACAGCATCGGCGCGACAATCAAACGATAGCCCGAGAAGTCGGCGATCGACTCGATCACGTCGATCGAGATGCCGCGCTGCCAAAACTCGCGATAGTGCGCGCGACAAGTGGCGTCGTAGTTTTTGGCTTGGTTGTTGAAGCCGTGCATCGCCTCGATGGCCCAGCTATTTTCCCAATCCCAAATCAGCGCGACCTCGGGCTCGGTCGACGCGCCGAGCACTGGTTCGAGCTGTTCGAGCGCCGCGCCGATCTCGGCGATGTCGCGAAACACCCGCGTATTTTCCGTGCCCGCGTGATCGACGACAGCGCCGTGGAATTTCTCGCAGCCGCCGCGCCCTTTGCGCCACTGAAAATACTGCACGCTGTCCGAACCGTGCGCCACGGCCTGTAGCGCTTCGAGCATTTGCATGTGCGGGCGCTTGAGCTTCTGCACCTGGCCCCACTGCTGTGCGCCGGGCGCGCTCTCCATCAACAGGAACGGTTGCTTTTTGAGCGCGCGATTCAAGTCGTGAATCATGGACACGTCGCTCGCGAGCTTCCAGTCGTCGGCGTCGTTCTTCCACGCGGGGTAGCTGTCCCAGCTCACTACGTCGAGCTCACGCGCGAGCTTCGCGTAGTCGAGCCCGGGGAACATGCCCATGAAGTTCGTGGTCACGGGCGTGTCTTTGCTGTGCCGGCGAATGGCGGCGATTTCGTGCTTCATGAAATCGACCGTGCGCGCGGTGACGAAGCGCTTGTAGTCGATGACGCGCGCCGAGATGCTCCAGTCGTAAAAACCGATTTGGCTAAAGTCGTTGAAAGTGTGACCCCAAAACGCGGTCCACCAGGCTTGGTTCAACGCGGCGATCGAACCGTAACGCGCTTCGAGCCAAGCCTGAAACGCGCGCACGCAGAGCTGACACTGACACTCTCCGCTGTATTCGTTGGCGATGTGCCAGAGCACGAGCGCCGGGTGCTTGCCGTAACGCTCTGCGAGCTTCTCGTCGATCAGCGCGACTTTTTCGCGGAACACGGGTGACGTGTAGCAATGGTTGTGACGAAAGCCGTGCGGTTCGCGGCTGCCGTCTTTGAGCACGCGGCACACTTCGGGATATTTTTGGCTGAGCCACGCGGGCTTCGAGCCACTCGGCGTCGCGAGCACGATGGAGCCGCCGTTTTCGTGCACCGCGTCGAACGCGCGATCGAGCCAACCGAATTCGAATTTACCCTCGCTCGGCTCGAGCGCGGCCCACGAAAAGATGCCAACGCTCATCGCGTTGACGTGCGCGAGCTTCATCAAGCGCATGTCTTCGCGCCACACCTCGGGCGACCACTGCTCGGGGTTATAGTCTCCGCCGTGCCAAAACTTGGGGCACTTGGCGTTCACGAATGGATGCTTCACCGCCACGCCGCGCATCGTAGAAGCCGGCTCCGGGCGCCCGCGGCGCTCGCGGTGTCCCCGGTCGACTCTCAGTGGTTCGCGAACGACGTGAGCGCGACGCGCCACGCCGCAAAGGAGCACCCCCAACAAAAAATCCCAGGACCGATATTTTTCCGGCCGAGTCCAGCCGATTTCCAAGCTCGCTGTTCGACCGAGGCGGGAATGCCTGGAAACCTGCCAAATGCGGGGCTTGCGAGATGCTTCGATCGCTTCGGAAAGGCTTTTCTCGCTGGCCCCGTCGTGCCAAACAGCACGGTCGTGAGCCCAGCAAACGCGCAACCGGAAGTTCGCCCCCAAGATCGGCCCCTACAAGAGGACGTGCGCTGGCTCGCCTCTGCCCTCGGCCAGGTCATCAAGCGACTGGAAGGCGAAGCGGTATTCCAAGCGGTCGAAGAATTGCGCTCCGCGTGTCGCGCGCGGCGTCGCGGGGAAGCCAGCGCGGCCGACCTCGACGCGCTGTTTTCGCGTGTGTCGAGCTTGGAGCTCAAAATTTCCGCGCCGGTCGCGCGCGCGTTCACGCTATTTTTCTTCTTGATCAACACCGCCGAGCAAGTGCATCGCGTGCGTCGCCGGCACAGCTATGAAGACGGCGACGAGCTTGCAGCCCAGCCCGCGAGCATCCGCTGGGCGTTCGAAAAGCTGCGCGAGAACAAGCGCAGCGCGAGCGAAGTGCGCGAGTATCTGCGCGAGCTCGAGGTCCGCCCAGTGCTCACCGCTCACCCAACGGAAGCGACGCGCCGCACGCTGCTCCAGCTGCAAGCGCGCCTGGCGGACGCGCTGCTCAAGCGCGAGCATTCGTTTCCCGAAGAGCGCCTGCGGCTCGAGCACGGGATGGAAGCCGAAATCGAGCTGCTTTGGCTGACGGACGAAGTGCGCCGCGATCGCCCGAGCGTGCTCGACGAAGTCAGCTCCGTGATCTGGTACTTGGAAGATCGCTTGCTCGAGGCCTCGGTGCAGGTGAGCGAAGGTGCCGAGCGCGCCTTCCAGCTCGCGTTCGGCGAACCGCTCGGCTTCTCGCTCCGGCTCCCGCTCGGCAGCTGGGTGGCCGGCGATCGCGACGGCAACCCGTTCGTCACGCCAGACATCACGATGGCCGCAGCGCGCCGCACCGCGCACGCGCTGCTCGGCTTGTATCACCGCAAATTGTTCCAGCTCGTGCAGCGGCTCTCGGTCTCGGATCGCTTGGGCGGCGTGCCCGATTCGCTCCGTCAATCGCTCGAAAAAGACAAGCCGCTCTTGCCGCGCTTGTGGGAAATGAATCGGAAGCGCGATCAGCACGAGCCGCTGCGCCTGAAGCTCACCTTCATGATGGGCCGCATCGACGCGACACGGCAAGAAATCGCCGCGCGCGACGCGGGCAAGATCGAGCACGTCGCGGGCGCGTACAAAACGGTCGACGAATTCTGGCAAGATCTCGACATCGTGCGCCAGGCGCTGATCGGCGCGCGCGCCGAACATGCTCGCCGGAGCCTGCTCGATCCCTTGATCGGCCAAGTCGAGGTCTTGGGTTTTTGTGGGTATTACTTGGATCTGCGCGAAGACTCCGAGATGCACACGCGCACGCTCAACGCGATCGCCAAAGCCGTCGGCGTGCCGGAGCTCGACGACGCAGCGATCCGCCGCGAATTGCGCGGCCGCCGCCCGCTCGTCTCCGACTACGCGCCGCTCGATGAAGAAGCCGCGCGCACGAGTCGCCTCTTTCACACCATGCGCGCCGTGCAAAACGAATTCGGTGAGCGGGCAGCGCAGACGTACATCGTCTCGATGACGAAGAGCGCGACCGATCTCTTGCGCGTGCTGATGCTCGCGCGCGAAGCCGGCCTGGTCGATCTCGCGCGCGAAGAGCCGTTTTCGCGGCTGGATGTCGTGCCCCTGTTCGAAACCCAAGCCGACCTCTTCAACGGCCCTTCGATCATGAAGAGCTTGTTCGAAGACGAAGTCTACAAACGCCAGCTCAAAGCCCGCGGCATGAAGCAAGAGGTCATGCTCGGCTACTCCGACTCGGCGAAAGACGTCGGCGTGGTCGCTGCCGCGTGGGCGCTCTATCGCGCGCAAGAATCGCTCGCCGAAGTGTCGCGCAACGCGGGCGTGACGCTGACATTGTTCCACGGGCGCGGCGGCACCGTCGGTCGCGGCGGCGGTTCGCCGGTTTATCGCGCGCTCACGGCGCTACCGCCCGACACCGTGTCCGGCCGAATCAAGATCACCGAACAGGGCGAAATCATCTCGCAAAAATTCGGCATCTTGTCGATCGCCGAGCGCAGCCTCGAAGTGATGCTCACCGGCACGTTGATGGCGCGTTTCTCCGACTATCGACAGCAGCTCGAACCCGGCGCCGAAGCGCGTTTCCGCGAAGTCATGGAGCGGCTGAGCGAAAGTTCGCAACGCGCGTTCCGCAAAGTCGTGCACGAAGACGACGCGCTGTTTCAGATGTTCCTCAAAGCCACACCCGTGCGCGAGCTCACACACGTGCACTTCGGTTCGCGTCCGGCCTATCGCGAGCGCGGCGCCGGCACGATTCAAGGCCTGCGCGCGATTCCGTGGAATTTCGGCTGGACGCAAATGCGGCTCATGGTCTCGGCCTGGCTCGGCGCGGGCACCGCGCTCGAGCAAATCATGGCCGAACCCGGCGGGCTGGAGTTGCTCCGGCAAATGGTGAAGAGCTGGCCGTTCTTCGGCGATTTGCTGGACAAGATCGAAATGGTTTGCGCCAAGTCCGATCTCGAAATCGCGCGCCTCTACGCGCGCGAGCTCGGCGCCGATCCTGCCGTGATGGGCGGTCTCGAAGCCGAGTTCACGCGCACCGTGCAGTGCCTGCACGTCATCCGCGAGCGCGACATGCTCTCGGACCATCGCTTCTTGCAGGGCGCGCTCACCTTGCGCAACCCCTACGTGGATGCGCTCAACTTACTCCAAGTCAGCTTGCTCAAGAAAAAGCGACAGCTCAAAGAAGACGACCCCGAGCTCAAATTGCTCGACGCCGCGCTCGGCACCACGCTCAACGGTATCGCGCAAGGCATGCGCAATACCGGCTGATTCGGCCCAGATCTGACTCGAAACTCGGCCCCGATGGCGAGAGCGCGGGGCCGGTATTAGGTAAGGAGGCGTGAACGACGCCCTCCCGGTTCGAACTCTGCGCGACGGTCGTTACGCGATCGTCGGCGAGCTCGGCTCGGGGTCGCAGGCGGAGACGCTCGATGCCGTCGACAAGCAAGCGGGGCGCGCGGTCGCGATCAAGCGCTTTCAAGTGCGCGGCTGCAAGAGTTGGAAGGACGTCGAGCTCGCGGAACGCGAAGCGCGCGTGCTCTCCACGCTGTCGCATCCGAACTTGCCCGTGTACATCGAACACTTCGAGGAAGACGGCGCGCTCTACCTCGTGATGGAGAAAATCGAAGGTGAAACGCTGGCCGCGTTGCGCAAGCGCAAGGCCCGACTCTCCTACGACGACATCGCGCGCTTCTTGGCAGACGCCGAAAACGCGCTCGGCTACTTGCACTCACGCGTGCCGCCGATCATCCATCGCGACATCAAACCGGGCAATGTGATCCGGCGCGCGGACGGCAGCTTCGTGTTCGTGGATTTCGGCTCGGTGCGCGATCAATTGAAGCCCGAAGGCGGCAGCACCGTCGTCGGCACGTTCGGCTACATGGCGCCGGAGCAGTTTCAGGGGCGCGCGCTGCCGGGCAGCGACGTTTATGCCGTCGCAGCGACGGCGCTCGCGCTCTTCACCGGCTCCGAACCCGAGGATTTGCCGCATCGCGGCCTTGCGATCGACGTCCAAGCCGCGCTCGGAAAAAGCGCGGAACCTTGGCTCGTGCGCGCGCTCAGCGCCATGCTCGAACCCGACCCCGACAAACGCCCCGCGCGTGTCAGCGCGCGAAGGCCCGCGTCGCAAAGCAACGCACGCGAACGCACGCGCGAGCGCGAGCGCGAACGCGAACGCGACTACGATGGCGGCGAGTGGCGTCGCTCCGAACCATGGAATTTGTACGAGCTGCACGAGCAGCACCGCGAGCAAGCCCAGCGCGTGAAAGCTGAAACCCGGCGCTTCCGCCGCCAAGTCAAACAGCAAGTCCGCGAGCAGACGCGGCGAGCCAAACGCGAAGCACGCGACTATTACCGCAATCACTACGACGGCGGTTGGCACAGACCGCAGCGGCACGGTTTCGGACCCGCGGCGCCACTGTTGATCGCCGTGGTGGTGCTCGCGCTGACCGCCGCGCGGGTCGCGACCTGGACACTTTTCCGGGTATTTTTGCCGATTTTTTTGGGGTTGCTCTCGGTCGTCTTATTTTCGCGTGGGCTTCGGCGCGCGGCCTGGCGCTGCCGCGAAATCGGCGTTGCGGGTGACCGCGGGCTCGGTCACGCGATCGACGTCGTGCGCGGGCGCATGCTCGGTCGCGAGGACGAAATCGAAGTCGAGGGCGAACCGCTCGACGACGAAGCGCGCGAATCGACGCCAGCCGAAGGAAACAAAACCGCGGAGCGGGTGCGCCTGCGGAGCGGGCGCGGGCGCGTCGAGGCGGACGCGAGCACGACGGAACACGACGAGCTCGAGGAAGACGAACGCGACGCCGAGCGCCGGCAGCAGCGCTGAGCCGCGTCGCGCCAGGCAACCCAAAAATAAATGCGCGGAGTGCGCGGCAGCGCAGCCCCAGTGGCTCAGGCCAACCGAAGTTGAATGCGCAACATCAAAAACAAAGTTGAATGTGCAACATCAAAGCGGAGCTGCGAAACGATCCCGCGGCGCGGAAAGCGGTCGCGTTCGATCGGGGCTAGAGGCAATGGGTCAGGGCTCTCCGGCTTCGAGTCGTGTCTCGAGCGCAAGAGCGGCGCGAGCGTTTACTCGGCTTTGTTCGGTTCGCGCTTTTTCTTGTCGAGTTCGGGCACGACGCGCGAGACCCGCTTCTGCACGACTTCTTTGACCATGCGCAGGAGATTGTTTTCGTCCGTCGATTCCGAGAGCAGACCGAGCGGGATGCGGAAGCCGCCCATGTCCGCGCGGCCGCCGCCGTAGGGCCGGCCGTTGTTGTCATCGCCGAAGGCGTTTTGCATGAACAGGGCCGGGTCGACGCTCGCGCGACTGGTGCGCAGCGAGCCGTCGATGCGATCTTCGACCACGCCGAACACGAGCACCGTGTCGATGTCTTCGCGACGTAGGACGAAGTCGGCGGCCATCGGGATCGCGTCGCGGTTGTTGGCCGAGACGCGACCGACGCAGCCGATCGCAAAGTCGCGCACGACTTCGAGGTCGAGCAGCGCGCGGCCGACGGCTTCCATCGCTTCGGCGGTCAGCGTGCGACGGCCGACGCGGCTCAAGATTTCCGAGTCGCAGAACGGCTTCAAGTATGCGGCGGCACGGAAATCTGCCGGCGTGCCGAAGGCGAAGTCGTCGGTGTCGGTCTGAATGCCGAAGAACATCGCGGTCGCGACCGAGGCGTCGTCGTTGCCTTCGGCGCCAAAGGGCGCGAGGCCCCGCTCGGCGTAGTCCGCGTAAATCGTGCAGGTTGCGCCAACGTCGTGGCGAATGTCGACGAACGGCGCTTTCGGCACCGTGGGCGGCCGGTGATGGTCGACCACCGTGAGCAGCTTGAGCCCTTCGGGCAACTTGATCGCCGATTCGCTCGCGCTGGCGTCGACCAACGCCAAGTAGCCGAACTCTTCGAGGTCCGCGGCCTCGGACACGCGCACCATCGGCACGTTGAGCAATTTCACGAGCGCGCGATTCTCGGAGCGAGAAAGCGGCAGCACGTGAGCAATGGTGGCGGACACGCCGAGCCGCTCGCACAAGCGCTTGTGCGCTAGCGCGCTGCCGATGCCGTCTGGGTCGGGGTGGCCGCCCAGCAAAATCACGTGCGGCTTGTCGGTCGCGCTCGCGAGCACTCGCTCGAGCTCTTGACCCTTGTCAGGCTGACCCATGGGAACTTTCGTTAGCTTAAGTCTCGATCTCGACGGAAGCACAGAGGGGGAAATGGCCACCGTTCGCCGGAGCTCGCTGTCCTTTACTACGGCACTTATACGCTCAGGGTTATCTGGCCGTGGAGCCGACCATGAAAAGTTAATAAATTCCAATATTTAGCCACGAGCACTCGCGAGGAATCGGCCAAATCTCCTCAAAAATCGGCCAGCCAGCGCGGTCAGTGTACTATCGCCCAACCCGTGCAGTTCCCGGATGCCCCCCGCGCGCTTCGCGCCTCGCGCCGCCTCAACACCCTGAGCGTGCTCGGGCTACTTATGGTGAGCGGATGCAAACATCCGGCGAAGGGCAGAACTGAAGCGGCGAAATCGTCTGACACTGCAAGCGCGAGCGCCGCGCCGTCCGCGAGCGCCGCGCCGTCCGCGAATACGGCGCCGGAAGCCAGCGCGAGCGCCGCGCCGAGCGCGAGCGACGCCGCAGCGAGTGGCGCGCTCGATCCGCACAAATATCGCTGGCTCGCGGCGGAAAATCTCAAATTTCCGAAGCCGGTCGATTCGCTCGAGGCCCGCTTTCCGACTCCGCCCGGTTATCAGCGCGTCACGAACGCACCAGGGTCGTTCGGCGAATGGCTGCGCGGCTTGCCGCTCGCCGCGCCGGACACGCCGGTCGTGAACAATAGTGGAGACGCCGTGTTCAAGGCGGACGACGACTACGTCGCCGCGGTGGTCGCAATTGACGTGGGCGCGGGCGATTTGCAACAGAGCTCGGACGCGGTCATCCGTTTGAACGCCGAGTGGCTATGGGCAAGCGATAAATCCGACGCCATCAGCTATCGCAGCGCGAGCAAGCTCGACATGCCGTTTTCGCGCTGGGCTCACGGTCAGCGCTTGCTTCCGTCTGGACCCAATGTGTTCTGGGTCGTGAAGGGCAAACCCAAAGACCCGACGTACGACGACTTCCGGCAGTACATCGACGCGGTCATGCTCTGGACCAACAACGTGGCGCTCGCGATGCGAGCCACGCGCGTGACCGACCCGAAGGACCTCAAACCGGGCGACTTTTTCCTGCAAACCCGCGGCAAGGGTTACGCGACCTTGGTCCTGGATTTGGCGGAAAAGCCGACCGGCGAGCGTGTCGCATTGCTGGG
>DASYCL010000935.1:0-2258 GCA_036500245.1 Polyangiaceae bacterium
CGGGCGTGAGCGAATCTTTTCAACTTAAAAATTTGGCACCCGACAAAGAGCTCGTATTGGTGTTGCGCAGCGCCGCAACTGAGCCCACCGAGTTCGATCTCGAAATGCCCGGCGCTCGCGCGACGCACCTAAAAATCGAGGCCTCCGACGGTTGGCGCGAAACGCGCGTCGTCTTGCCCGCGCCGCACGCGGATCACGTCACGCTGCGACTCGGTCCGAGCGCGGTCGAGCGCGCGTCGTTTCAACTCTGGGCGGTAGCCACGCCTTGAGCTCGCCCTACTCGACGTTCGGCGCACCGCCGGATGGCGTCGCGTGGGCCGCGCTCATCGGCGCGGGCGTGCTCGCGCTCATCTTGAACCCGCGCACGCGCGCCGCGATCGGCCTGCGTTCGCCGGGAAAATGGTTCGTTCCCGCGCTCGCCACGAGCGCGGCGCTGCTCTCCGCGGGCTACGTCGTTTACTACCTCCGCGGTGGCCCGCGCATCATCGACGCGACCAGCTATTTTCTCGAAGGCCGCGCGCTCGCCCGCGGCTACTTCGCGTTTCCCGTACCAACGCCGTCCGGCGCATTTCGCGGCCGATTTCTACTCGCAAACGCCGCGCACGAACTCGCGGTGATTTTTCCCCCGGGCTATCCGGCGTTGCTCGCGCTCGGCTTCTTGCTGCACGCGCCGCTCGCTGTAGGCCCACTCATCGCCGCGCTGATCGTGTTCGCGACCTACGCGCTCGCGCGACAAATCACGGCCCGCGAAGACATCGCGCGAATCGCGGCCGCGCTGTCGTTGCTCTGTGCCGCGCTCCGCTATCACACGGCAGACACGATGTCGCACGGCTTGTGCGCGCTGCTCTTGAGTACGGCGCTCTTCACGACGCTCCGCGCGCGGCGCTGGGATCTTGCGGCGAGCGGACTGTGCATCGGTTGGCTCGTCGCGACGCGACCAGTCACTGGCGCAGTCGGGTTTGCGCTCGTACTCGCGCTGCTCCTGAAAACTCCGCGTCGCTTGCCGATTTTTTTCGTCGCGCTCGTGCCGGGCCTCGCGCTCTTGCTGCTTTATCAACGCGCTGCAACGGGCAGCTACTTCGGCTCGACGCAGCTCGCTTACTACGCGCTCGCTGACGGCCCGCCCGGCTGTTTCAACTACGGTTTTGGCAAGCAAATTGGCTGTCTATTCGAGCACGGCGAGTTCGTGCGCGCGCGCCTTGCGCATGGCTACGGCCCACGCGAAGCAGCCGGCGTCACGCTGCGCCGCCTCGCGATTCACGGCATCGACATCGCTAATGCGGCGCCGCTCTCGCTGTTGTGCTTCGCCGGTGCTTGGCTCGGCCGGCACTGGCGCGGCGTGCGCAGTCTATTCTTCGGTTCGCTCTTGCTGATGCTCGCGTACGCGCCATTTTACTTCGATGCGAGTTACCCCGGCGGCGGAGCGCGGCTCTTCGCCGACGTGCTCCCGTTCGAACACGTGCTGCTCGCCATCGCGATCGCGCACTTCGAGTGGACGGCGTTCGCACTACCCTTTTCACTCGTCGGCTTTGCGTTGCACGCGAGCTTTTCACATCGCGCGCTCGCCGAGCGCGACGGCGGCAAGCCGATGTTCGACGCGAGCGCGCTCGCGCGGGCAAATGTCGAGCATGGGCTCGTGTTCGTCGACACCGATCACGGCTTCAACCTCGCGCACGTTCCCGGCGAACCTGACGCCGAACATCATCTCGTCGTCGCGCGACGCCACGACGACGCGCACGATCGCTTGCTCTGGCTGAGCCTCAATCGGCCGCCGAGCTACTTCTATGAACCGTTCAGCGCCGCGCCCGGCAACCCAACCCAAATAATTCACTACACGCCGAGCGACGGTCCATTGCGCTTCGAAGCCGAGGCCGAGTGGCCGCCGCTCTCGGTCTGGGGCGGCTGGGTGGAACCAAGTTACTTGGGTTGCGCCGACCCGAGCCGCGGCTTGCGCTTTCATCCGCTCGAACGCGCGGCCGGCGCGGGTGTCACACTCGAGCTCGCAGCGCTCGACTCATTGCCGCATCAGCTCCGCGTGCGCTGGCTGCGCGAGCCCGGCCCGGAGACCGTGCTTGCTTTGCGCGGCGGGGGCTTCGAAGTGAGCGCGCACATCGCGGCCGGCGCGCTCGATTGCGTCACAGCCGACACGTCTGCCGTCAAACTCCCTACTTCGCCGACTGAGATTCAATTTCAGGCCTCCCGACCGGGAATCCTCGACTACATCGAAGTAGAGCGCGAGTGACGACCTTCGATTGACG
>DASYCL010000936.1:0-4592 GCA_036500245.1 Polyangiaceae bacterium
ATGCGAACATCACACTCGCCATCGGCGCAGCGTTCGTCGTGACCGGCGTCGTCCTGTACTTGACGAGTGAACCCCAAAAATCGGAACGCATCACACTGAGCCCGATGCTGGGTCGCGATCTCGCCGGTCTCGGCTTGGGAGGCGCGTTCCGATGATTCGCCTCACTCGCGCGCCTTTTTTGATTTTGGTTTTGGGTGCCTTGTCGAGCGCGCTCGGCGCGTGTCAGGCGCTCGCCGGCATCGACGATCGCAGCTACGATCTCGATCTGTGCAAGCAATATTGCGATCTGGCGCAGTCCGTTTGCACCGGCACTTCGCAGATCTACTCCACACCCGATACTTGCAACGGCGTTTGCCACCTGCTCGCGCCCGGCGATCCGAACGAACCGACGGGCGATACCGTCGCGTGCCGCATCAATCAATTGCAGCTCGCGGAAGCCACGAACGAACCGAACAGCGCAGCGACTTATTGCCCGCACGCCGGCCCCGCGACGAACGGCGCCTGCGCCAGCAACTGCGACACGTATTGCTCGCTGTTTCACGCCGCTTGCCCGAGCCAAATCGTGCCCGACGATTGCCAACAGAAATGCCTCGGGCTCGAAGATACCGGAAGCTTCGACGTGAACGCGAACTACTACAACGACACGCTCCAGTGCCGCTTCGTGCACATCAGCGTCGCGACGATCATGCCGAGCGAGCATTGTCCGCACGCCGCGCTACCCGCGAACGGCCCCTGCCTCGGCATGGAACCGGCGAATGTCGTGCCCGATTGTGACTCGTTCTGCCACTTGGAAATGACCGAATGCTCGGGCTCCCTGCAGCAATACGAAACGCCCCAGCAATGCCAAGACGTGTGCAACGCCCTGGACAAGGGCACCGCGGACGACCAAAGCGGCAACACCGTCGCGTGCCGTAAATACCATTCGTACAACGCCTTGCTCGATCCGACGACGCACTGCCCACACACGGGCCCGGGCGGCGAAGGCGTGTGCGGTTCACCAGCGACACCCGACAGCGGCACGACCGGCAACTGCGACTCGTATTGTCTGCTGCTAGAAAAAGCCTGCAAATCTCAGTTCGACTCGCTCGGCGGTCAAGACGGCTGCGAAGCCGTCTGCGTCAAACTCGACGGCGCGGCGCCCAACTCGACCTACAGCATCGCAGCGAATGGCGACAATCTACAGTGTCGCTTGCTGCACGTGAGCCGCGCGTTCGAAGACGCGACCGAATGCGGCGCCGCCACCGGCGACGCGCCTTGCGACTGAGTGGGAAATACTAAAAGCCGGCGCAGAGTTCCGCGGCGGCGCGAATCGTGCGCACTCGCCGGACGATTTCGCGCGCCACGGCGTGGTGATAGATGAGCCCGTTGTGGCCACAGCCCTCGATGCTCATCGTGTCGCCGACAGCGAGCATCGCACCGCTCGGCACGATCGAGTCGTGTGTCGCGGTGATCGACAAGTGCGGTACGCGCTCGCCGGAGCGCGCGCCATCGGCGAGCCGCTCGAGCAAGCGGCTTTTCGGGACGATGTCGCGCCCGACTCGAGTTGGGAAAAAGCGCGCGTGCTGCGTGCCGGCAAACGGGCTGCCGAGCGACACCGTTTGCACCACGCGCTCATCGCGACCGAGCTCTTGCACGTACCAGCGAATGACGAGTCCGCCCACGCTGTGTCCGACCAAGTGAATGCGAACACTCGGCGGCAATTCACGCATCAGTTCCGCCAAACGCTCGGCGATCCGCTCGACGCCCGGGCCCGTCGCGTAAGTGAAGGTCGCAGTTTCCGCGCCGGTTTCACGCGCGATCCGCTCGCGCACTGGGCGCAGCACGCCGGCGGTTTGGAACAGCCCGTGCACGAACACCACGACATCGTCGCCGGGACGCGGCGCGGGCACGACATCGAGCACGTCCCGATAAAACAGCGTGCTCTGTTTGGCCAAGGCATAAGCCTCGCGTCCCGCTACCTCGAGCGAGCGAAGCCGAGACGCGCGCACATTGGACTTCGGCGGCGGCTCGATCTCGCCCTCGGGGTGAAAGACGGAGAAATGACGCGGCATCCTCGCCTATTTCAACTAGCGCAGCTGCCCAGGAAATTGCCAATTATTGGCGAAAGCACGCGCACTCAGTCGAAGTCGTCACGCAAACTTTGTACTGTCCGTGCACCGAGTACGACTTCGGCGCGGTAGGTCGGGTGCTCCACCCCAAGCGAGAGCTCGACTTCGCCCGCGCGCAGCCGAGCCTCGGCCGCGTCGCTGAGCGGGAATTTCACGTACTGGACGGCCATGGTCCGACCCGGATCGGTCCCGCGCGTATCCCCAATGACCGACTGGCGCTCGCCGTCCACCCGCAAATAAAATGCGTTCTCGACGCCGGCGAGCGCGACCAGCATGCGTTCACGCTCATCGCGATCCGGATACTCGATGAAGATCGTCGCCGAAAGTTCGTGTTCACGCGGCACGAGCTCGTTGTACGTTTCGAGCTCGTGCAACACGGCTTTCTCGGCGCTGATGCGCTCGGTGCGCAGCATCTCTTGAATTTGACAGAGCGCCGTATCGTGATTTTCGAACAGCACGCTCATGTTCGTGCCGAGCGCGACGCGGCGCGTCTCTTTCAGCGCGATGATGCGACGACGAAACGCGTCGCGAATTTGTTCGTATTCGGCCAGCCCGAGCAGCTCTCCGCGTTCCACCAAGCTCATGCGCTCGCTCCTTCCACGAAACCATAGGCTTCGGCCAGCGCGACGATCGGGTGGCGCGCAAGCTTCCCGCTTTGCTTGAGCACCCGCAGCGCGGCCAAGCTGCAATCGGTCACTACGGAGAGCTCACCGCTATCGCTGCGCTCATTTTCGAGCGCGCTGCCGAGACGTTCGGCGTAGCGCGCGCCTTCCTCGTAGTACTTCGCTTTCATGCCCCAAGTGCCGTCCACCGCCGAGCAGCGCTCGACGATGCGCACATCCGTGTCCGGCAGCAGCGAGAGCACGCGCGCGCCCGGAATCGCGATTTTCTGCGCGCGTAGATGGCAAGCCGCGTGATACGCAACGCGCCCGAGCCCGCGCTCGAAATTCTTCACGAGCTTTTTTTCGCGCCGCAAAATATCGAGAAATTCCATCAAATCGAAGGTGCGCGCGGCGACGTCCGTGGCTTCTCTGCTGGGCGCGTACACGGGCCACTCTTTCTTCATCGTGTACCCGCAAGTCGGCCCCGGCACGACGATGCGCAGGCCTCGCTCGACATAAGGCGCGAGCAGCTCGACGTTCGCGCGCATTTTAGCGCGCGCCGCTTCCAAATCGCCGCCGTCGAGGTTCGGCATGCCGCAGCAGGTGAGCTCTTCCGGCACGATCACGTCGAAGCCGTTGCGCTCGAGCACCTGCACCGCGGCGCGTGGCACTTCCGGGAAATTGTATTGTCCGTAGCAGGTCGGGAACAGCACGACTTGGCCGGCGTTGCCTGCGCCCTCGTAGGGCGTGTGTTGGCGATGCCAGCGCGTGAACACTTCGCTCGCCATGGGCGGCAGCGGAAACTCCGCGGAGATACCGGCCATCTTCTCCACCACCTTGCGCACCAGCCGCTTCGAGTTGACGAAGTTCGCGAGCTTCGCCGGCGGGCCCGCCGACAAAGCGCCGATCAACTGCGGCTCGCCGAGCACCTTATCCACGACCGAAACGCCGTCACGGCGCGCGCGCTGCGCTTTCTCGCGCGCCATCAGGCGCGGAAAATCCAAGAGCTCGTGCGCGCCTTCGTCCGGCGTGTACGGGCATTTGATGTAGCAGAGCTTGCACTGCCAACAGTGATCGCTGACGGCGCGCACCGTCTCCGCGTTCACATTTTCCGAGCCCTCGGCCCGCCCCCCGTCGATCTCTCGGTCAATCGCCGCGAACAAGATCGGAAACGAGCCGCAGTACGTCACGCACATGCGGCACTCTTGGCACACCTGAAAGGTGCGCAAGAGCTCTTGCTCGAGATCTCGCGGGTCCCAAAAACGGTCGTCGTTCGGGTCGTACGCCGGCGTTCGCTCCGGCGTACGGGCGGGATGCTTACTCATTCACAGTTCAGCCGAGTTCTTTGGACGCCTTGTCGAAGCGGCCGGCGTGCGATTTTTCCGCCTTCGCGAGCGTCTCGAACCATTCGGCAATTTCCGAGAAGCCTTCATCCCGCGCGGTCTTGGCGAAGCCCGGGTACATCGTCTGATATTCGTAAGTCTCGCCCGCGACGGCAGAGAGTAGATTCTTCGCCGTGTTTCCGATCGGCTTGCCCGTCGCGGGATCGCCGACCTGCTTCAAGAAATCCAAATGGCCGTGCGCGTGACCGGTCTCACCGTCCGCGGTGTCTTTGAACAAGCCCGCGACATCCGGATAGCCTTCCACGTCGGCAACTTTGGCGAAGTACAAGTAGCGGCGATTCGCTTGCGATTCACCGGCAAACGCTTCTTTGAGGTTTTCGTGGGTCTTGGTGCCTTCGAGTTTCGCCATTTTTTTTCCTCCAGACGCCGTGTCGGCGCCCAAATCCGGAGCCCGAACCTTAGAACTTTGCGCCGCGAGGTCAACCGGATCTCGAGGCCGAGTTACACCCAAGCTCCGCTTGGGTGGATCGTGAACAGAT
>DASYCL010000937.1:0-3785 GCA_036500245.1 Polyangiaceae bacterium
GACGGCGGCGTCTAACTCATGGCGCGTCGGGACCGGCCTGAAGCGTGGCTCCGATTTCGCATGCGCTGAGCGCGCGATCGTAGATCCGAAACTCGTCGTACGTGCCTTGATATAACGTGTCGAGCGCGTACTGCGAGAGTCCGAGCCAGTCGTTCTCGTCGACGATGTCCGAGAGTCCGACGCTGATGGTCGTCGTGCCGAGCACTGATCCATCCAAGTACAGGGTCATGCTGTCGTTGCTCTTGAACACGACCGCTACCTGACTCTTGGTCTTCTCCAAGCGGACGTTGGTCACGATTTGTTCGGGCTCTGCCAAGCTCGGAGTGTGAACTTGCGCGCACAAGCCCGTGCCGAGCGTCGAACCGGTCATGAGCAGCACGCAGCTTTTACACTGATCGCGTTTGCCGGCGCCTCCCATGCTGGTTCCGAAATCGAACACGCGCTGATATGCCGCCGCACCGTGCCACGCCGTCCAAGCGACGAACGTCGCGTCTCCGAGTGATGACACGAGCCCGCTCGGCAGCGCGACGAAGTCCGTGCCGTCGAGCGTGAGCTGCCCACTGCCGTCGAGCGCGGCTGCGGAACCAGGAGCGCCCGGCGTGCCGTCCGCGGCGACGGTTGCGGTTTGCCCATCCGCGCCGCTCACGGAATCGCTCACAGTCGTCGTCGCGTCCCCGAACGAGTAGCGATGCACGAGGCTTGCCGCCGGCGGCGCTTGTCCGTTTAGACAGATCGCCGAAGCGCTGTCACTCGCTCCGCTCCCGATCACGAGATCGCTCTTCGAGCCGCAGCCGGAAAACAGAGCCGCGAGCGCCAGCGTCATCGACGCACGCGTCGCGACTTTCGCAAAGCTGCATGGGAGCTCGGTCATTGCCGTAACTCTTTCTCGAGCCGTTTCGACTTTAGCATCGCGGCGCGCGCGTCAGCGTCGCTCCGCGCGCGAAGCTCAATTGTTTTTTGTGGGTTGCCTTCTCGCGACGCGAGCGGCGCGGGTCAATCTTTCGTTCGGATTTTTAGGCCAACACGTCGCGCTCGAGTCGCAGCAGTTCGCCCACGGACCAGGCTTGAAATGGGCAGCCGCGCGGTGTGAACGGCGGCTCGGCGTCCGCAATCTCGCTCACGTGACCGAGCCCAGCGTGGTCGAGGTGCTCGTAAAGGGGCGCTAGGAAGCGTGCCCGTGCCGCGGACTTCGCTTCGCGCGTTCCGCCGCGCAGCTTCAGCCAAGCTTCGACGAATGGCCCGATCAACCAAGGCCACACCGTGCCTTGATGATAGGCACAATCGCGCTGCCAAGCATCGCCTTGGTAGTGCGCGACATAGCGCGGGTCGCCTGGTTCGAGCGAACGCAGGCCGAGTGGCGTCCACAGTTCGCGCTCCACCGCGTCGACGACGCGGCGTGCGCGCTCGGCGCCGAGCAACGTGATCGGCAAACCACCCGCCGCGAAAATCTGATTCGGCCGACACGTGCCGTCGAGCGCACCAGGCACGTGATTGTCGTCGACGACGTCGAAGAGCATGCCGCGCTGCTCGTTCCAGAAGCGCGCTTCGAACGCGCTTCGTGCAAGCTTCGCCCAATCCGAAAAGTGCGCTGCGCGCTTGCTCGCCGCCACGAGCGCGTGCAGCCACAGCGCCTGAATTTCGACGGGCTTGCCAATCCGCGGTGTCACCACGTGATCGCCGACCTTGGCGTCCATCCAAGTGAGCTGCACGCCTGGCTCACCGCACGCGAGCAATCCGTCGGCGTCACGTCGAATACCGTAGCGGGTGCCGCGCGCATAGCCCGCCACGATTTCGACGATTGCGTCGTCGATGCGACGTCGCTCGGCGCTCGACACTTGGGCGTTCGCTTCGGGCCGAGCGAGCAATTCGTCGGCGGTCAGCACGAACCAGAGCGAAGCATCGACCGAGTTGTACTCGACGGCATCGTTCGCATTGTCCGGAAAGCGATTTGGCAGCATGCCGCGCGAGACCACGCCGGCCCACTCGCTCAAAATCGAGCGTGCGGTTTCGAAGTCACCCGTGGCGATGCAAATGCCGCGCAACGCGATGAACGTGTCGCGGCCCCAATCACCGAACCAAGGATAGCCCGCGATCAGCGTACGCCCAGAACCTCGCGCCACGACGTAGGCATCTGCGGCGCGCGCCAGTCGCCCGACAAATCCCGCGCGTCGCGCACGCTCCGCAACGCGCAAGCGCTCGACCAGGCCGCCCGCGGTTTCTTGCTCCAATTTCAGCCCGCCCGGTGTGTCCGCGCTGAGCACCCAAAGCGCTTCGCGTGCAGCGAGATCGAACGAGAGCACGCCCGGCGAAGCGAGATCTTCCGTGCTATCGAGTCCGCGGGCCGCCTCTTCGGCATAAAAAAATCGCCGATACCAATCCGGCGCGTGCCGATAGTTTCCGTTCGCGAGCGACATGAACGCGGGCACGCCGCGATAAGGCGCGAAGCGGAGAGCGGCGCCGGCAGGGCGAGGCTCGAGCTCGGTCGCGCCGTTTTCGTGTTGCAACGCGTGAAAGCCGCGACCCGAAATCAACGGCCGTACCAGCAGGGTCGCGCCCGCGACCGCGCGCTGCAAACGAAACGCGAGGACGACGGCTGCACTCCCATGCGGTACGAACAACTCCAGCGTGACGCGTCCGAGGCGTGTGAAGAAGTGCCACGTCGGCCAAGGCTCGTGCTCGAACTCAATCCGCTGGACGTCTTTGCCGGTCACCCAGCCGCCTGCGTAAGCTTGCGGCCAAAACTCCGCACTGCCCTCTCTCGTCTCGAGGCGCGCGACGAAGCCCTGCACGAGCATGCGTCGATCCGCCGGAGGTGTGGCGGCAGCTAGCAGCAGGCCGTGATAGCGCCGCGTGCGCACGCCCGACGTGGTGCCACTCGCGAAGCCTCCGAGCCCATCGGCTTCGAGCCACTCGCTAGTTTCATCGATAGTAGTTGGCTGAGTCGGGTCTTCGGCTTGCACGCGCGACCGCGAACCTAGCGGGTTTTTGCACTGGGGCCGCACAAACCACGAGGCGTACGAAAATCAGGCGCCGAAGCTAAGACGACTTACGCTTCGCCATCGAGCGCAGGCGCATCAGGCGCATGCGAACCGCAGTCGGCGACTGCTCGAGCCGAAGTGCGATCTCTTCGGTACTCTCACCGAGCAAGTAGCGTTGTGAAAGCAACTCGCGCGCTTTGGGGTCGAGTCTTTTGCCGAGTAAGCGCAGCAATTCGCGCGCGCTGGCCGCTCGCTCGGGATCCACCCGATGGCTCGTCTCGAAGCCTGCGCTTTCGAGTTCCACGCGCGTCAGCAAGTTGACGCGCCGGCGTTTCGCGCGAAAATGATGCGCGAGCACGTGACGGGCGAGCGAATGGCACCAAGCGTTGAAGTGCTCCAGGTCCTTCGGCCCAGAGCGGTGGCGTAGCACGATCAGGCTTAGATCTTGAAATACTTCTTCGGCCTCGGCCGGGTCGTCCAAACGCCGTCGGATGTACGCGCGCAGGCTTTTCGCGCGATCCATGAACAGGATCCAGCGATCCTGGGACGACTCACGCATCGCTCTCTCGCCTCGAGACAGACTCGCAGGGACGCGGCCGACGCGATCGGTTTGTTGGGCGCACATGGCATAGTGTTCGCGACGCAGTCGTGAAGCTCATTGTGGTGACGGCCATGTGAGTTGCGGTTCCAGTCTCGTGGATACTTTCTGCAACCGATTGCAGAAAATGTTCTGCGCGTAGTTTTTGAGCGTTACAGCACATTGCGCAGCGGGAACTTACCTCAGCCAATCGCAGTGTGAAGTCGCGG
>DASYCL010000938.1:0-3880 GCA_036500245.1 Polyangiaceae bacterium
GCTTTTTTGGGCGGCGAAGTCTGCGCCTCGTTCGCTTGCTGGGCGGCAGACGGCCGCGAAACCTGAGCATCGGCTGGAATAGCCGGGGCCAGCGGAGCCTCACGGGGTTCGTGCGCGGTGAGCGAGGGGGCGGGTGATGCGGGCAAAGCTCGCTCGTGCATGAAGACCGCGCCGAAGACGAAAGCTACGGAGACGGCGCCGAAGGCGAGCGCGCCGACTTGGCGCCACGAGCGCGCAGGAAGCGGGTGAGCGCTGCGCGCCGTGGTTACGTGCTTCTGATCGTGCTGCTCTTCGGGTGGGACCGGCACCGTGGTTTCGCAAGCGCCGAGCGAGTCGCGCGCGATCGCGAGCGAGTCGGACGAAGCAGGCCGCGGCGAGATCGGCGCGCGGCTGAGCCCGCTCACGCGATGCAAGGACAAGCGCGCGTCGTCACTACCGAATGGTGCGAGCTCCGCTGCTAGCTCCGCGACGCTCGCATAGCGATCGTTCGCATCCTTTTGCAAACACTTGAAGATCACGTCGGCGAGTGCGGCCGGCAGCGCAAACTCGGACAGCTGCGTTTTGAGCGCAGGCGGCGGCGCGCTCAAGATGCGCGAGACGAGCTCCGCGTAGGTTTGACCGTGAAACGGCGGCCCACCGCTGATCAGCTCGTAGAGCGTAACGCCGAGCGCCCAGATGTCGGCGCGCGCATCGACATTGCGCGGATTCGTCAGCTGTTCCGGCGGCATGTACGCCGGCGAGCCCAAGCGTACGTCTTCCGAGCTCGTGAGATCGAAATTGCCCGAAAGCTCGGATTCGAGCGTCTTAGCGATGCCGAAGTCGAGCACTTTGATCAGCGGCGTGCCGTCCGCGCGGGCCGTGAGGAACAGGTTGCTCGGCTTGAGATCGCGATGAACGATCCCCTGCACATGACCTTCGGCCACGGCTTGAGCCGCTTGCAGCAAATAGTCGATGGCGAGCCGCGGCGCGAGCGGCCCTTCTTCGCGCAACACGGCGCGCAGATCGCGGCCGGCCAAGTACTCCATCACGAGGACCGGCGTGCTATCCGGCAGCGTCTCGATCTCGAGCAATTTGACCACGTGCTCGCTGGTGATGCGCGTTGCGGCGCGCGCTTCGCGCACGAAACGTTGGGCCGCGGTCTGCGAGCTCAACAGGCGAGGCAACAGCACCTTGAGCGCGACAGGTCGATCGAGCGCTTGGTCGCACGCCGCGAAGACGATGCCCATCCCGCCGATGCCGAGGGTGCGCCCGACCAGGTACTTTCCCGCGACGACATCGCCTGCTCGTACCGAGGCCACCAAGGCTGCTTCGGTCTCTGTTGAATGGCTAGCGCTGGCGGACTGCGTCATTCTTGTCGCCCGACCCTCCGGGACTGAACGATTCAGGATAACAGCGCTCGCCGCGCGACGAAAGCGCCACGGTTTCGCAGCGTGTGAGAGCTCGCACGCGAAATTTTCGCGCAGCACGGACGTCAAGAGAGTGACGCGTGCCCTCGCACACCTTGACCCACGGTAGCGGCTCGGCGCGCACCTCGAAATGGCGCGTATTCAGCGGCGAGCGGTCAATCGAGCGGCCACTCGACGCCGGAACCATCGGCGACCGGCGGTAACGAAGGCGTTTCGATGGCGGCTTTCGCGCTTTGCGGTTTGCCTTCGAGCGCGGCGATCGAACGCCACCACGGAACGAGCGCGGCGCTGCGTGCCGGCTCGACCGTCTGCCCGAGCAGCGGCATCACGAGTTCCGCGCCACGCGAGGGCGCCAAGCGCACCAGTGTTTCTGCCGGCTCGTCCCAAGCATGGATGGCCAAGTTGAAGGTGCCCCAGTGAATCGGCAGTAATTTACCGCCGCCCAGCAACTCGAGTGCTTCGAGCGCGTGCTCCGGTCCAAGGTGGATGTCACCCCATGATTCGTGGAACGCACCGACTTCGAGCAGCACTAAGTCGAACTTGGCGAAGCGCTGCTGAATCGCGCCGTACTCCGCGGTTAGCCCGGTATCGCCGCTGAAGAAGAGCGAATGTTTGGGCCCTTGAATCACGAAGGACGACCACAGCGTGCCATTCTTGCCGCCGAGTCCGCGCCCGGAGAAATGCTGCGCCGGCGCCGCGCTGAGCCTGATTTCGCGGCCAGGAACGCGCGCGCTTTCCCACCAATCGAACTCGGTGATCGATTTTTGGGGCACGCCCCAAGCTTCGAGGTGCGCGCCGACACCGAGCGAAGTGAAGAACGGCACACGGCGTTTCGCGAGCTCGACGATCGACGGATAGTCGAGATGATCGTAGTGATCGTGTGAAACGAGCACCGCGTCGAGCTCGGGCAGCTCCGCAATCGAGATCGGCGCCGGTTGAAACCGCTTCGGTCCTGCGAAGCTCACCGGGGATGCGCGCTCGCCCCACACCGGATCGGTGAGAATGCGGGCGCCGTCGATCTCGAGCAGCACCGTCGAATGGCCGAGCCAAGTCGCGCGCAAGCCGGTTTCGGGCGGCTTTGCCCAATCGGCGAGCGGACTCTGACTCGGCAGCGGCGCAAGCGGCACGCGCCGCTCACCGCCGCACAAAAACTCGCTGATCGTCGGCGACGCGGTGCCCTTCTTCAAGCCCTGCGCCACGGGTGTGGTGTTCCGAAACGCGCCGTCCACATAGCGCGGCGAAGCCTTCATCCGCTCGAGCCGAAGCCCGCTAGCGTGCGCGCCGAAAGACTTGAGGTGCATGCTGATCGCCTTTGCTGATGGCTTGGGATCGGTCGATCATGACTGATTTCGAGCTAGTATTGCGATCAACGAGGTGCCGACGGTCAAGCGCTTGCGTATTGAGGGCAACGCCTCGAGCTCGTAAAAGCCGCGCATCAGCAACGGTACCGGCCAGGGCGGGATCCGCAAATAGTCCGAATAAGACTTCGCCGGTCCCCCCGCATCTCGACGCATTCGCTTCAAAATGGGAACCATCCAGGCGCCCCACCAGTGCTGGTCGACGACGCTGAACCCCGAATCTTCGAATATGCTCCGAAAAGACTCGGCCGTGTACCTCCTCCGGTGTCCCTGCATCCGATCGTACTCGGAGAAGAGTTCGGGTAACGCCGGAACGCTGACGATGAGCATCCCCCCCGGACGAATCAGCCGCGCCACGCGCCTGAGCGCGCCGCGGTCATCATCGAGATGCTCGAGCACGTCGAGCATCAACCCAGCCTCGTACTGAGCGTGATTCGCCGGCAGCGGCTGCGTGAGATCGGCTTGGATCAAACTGCGGCCCGGTTGATCGATCAGATCCAGAATCTGTCTCGAGGTATCCAGCCCACAGATGCGATATCCGGCCGCCTCGAACGCGCTCAAGTTCACGCCCCAACCGCAGCCGACGTCAATGAGCGACGCTGGCTGCTCGATCCCTGCCGAGCGCATCAATTTCAGCGCCAAGCGCGCTCTCGCAAGCCACCAGGGATGCGCCCGAACCAGAGCGAGCCCTTCGACCAAAACGTCGTCGGGCATGCACTCATCGGTCGTTACTTCTGACCAAGTCTCGATCACGTCATCACCTGATGGTCGAGTCGGTTGCGAGTCCCAATGATTCGCTCACAATCCAGCGCGGTCGCTGCTTCACTTCAGTGTAAATTCGGCCAATATATTCACCCATTACGCCTAGGATGAGGAACTGGATGCCGCTCACGAAGAGCACGCCGACCGCGATTGCGGTCCATCCGGGCAGGTCGCGCGCGGTCGAACCCATGAAGCGAAAGCCCGCGAAACGCCAGATCAAGACGAAGGTCGCTGTCGCGGCAGAAAACGCCAGCGCCAAGAACCCGAGGTATGTCGCGAGGCGCAACGGCAAGGTCGAGAAGGAGAGCACACCGTCCATCGCCAAGCGAAGTAGCTTTCGGAACGAGTACTTCG
>DASYCL010000939.1:0-15354 GCA_036500245.1 Polyangiaceae bacterium
TTTCAAATCGTGCCTGCGCGCACCTTTTCGACGCCGACCGGCAACGCGGATCCATTCGACGTCTACCGCGCGATGCGTGTGCTTTCGCCGGCGCCGTACATGTACCTCTTGGAGTTGCCCGAGCGCGGCAACGCGCACCGCGTGGCGATCGCGGGCGCGAGCCCCGAGACCTTGGTGCGAGTCGAAAACAAGCGCATCACGCTCCGCCCGATCGCCGGCACGCGCCGCCGCGGGCGCACCCCAGAAGAAGATCAAGCCTTCGCCGACGAAATGCTGAGCGATCCGAAAGAACGCGCCGAGCACGTCATGTTGATCGATTTGGCGCGCAATGACGTCGGGCGGGTCGCGAAATCCGGCACGGTGCGCGTGCCCCTACACATGAACGTCGAGAAGTACAGCCACGTGATGCACATCACGAGCGAGGTCGAGGGCGAGCTCAATCCGAAGCTCGGGCCTTGGGACGTGATCCGCGCCACGTTTCCAGCCGGCACGCTGAGCGGCGCGCCGAAGGTCCGCGCGATGCAAATCATTCGCGAGCTCGAGCTGCGTCCGCGTGGCGCTTACGGCGGCGCGCTCGGTTACGTCACGCGCGGCACGAGTTTGGATCTGGCCATCGCGATTCGCACCGTGGTCATGCAAGATGGTCGCTTCGAAGTCACGGCCGGCGCCGGCGTCGTGGCCGACAGCGTGCCCGAGCTCGAAGCCAAAGAGACGCGCAACAAAGCGCGCGCCGCGCTGTCCGCAATTTTCGCCGCGCGCCGATGAGCTACAGCGACGAAAACGCGTTCGGCGTCTTGATCGGCTATCACGCGCTCGAGGCGGACGAATACACGCTCGAGCCGGCGGATTTTGCCGCGCGTTTCTCGCAGTTCCGCGCTTCGGTGCGCGCTTGTATCGGGGCTTTCCCGCTCGCGCAAAGCGTGCTCGTGCGCGAGCTCGGGCATGCGATCTACCTCGAATTCGCCGACGGCGATCAAAGCGAGGATCCGATCGCGTGGATCAAACTCGTGCGCGCGCGACTCACGGGGAACGAGCTCGCGAGCATTGGTGTCTTGAGCCACGGTGGTCGCTGGCTGGCGGAAGACAGCGAAGCTCCGCCGAGCGTCACGGGCGTCGAGTGGCAACCCGTGTCGTTGCCGAGCGAACCACTGCGCCGCGCGCTCTACGCCGAAACCGCGACGCACTCCGCGGACGAAGACGACGACAGCGGTTGGGGCCCGGGCCTCTACGTCGACACCGAAGCGATCGAAGCGCTCGGCCGAGCCCTGAAAAACGCGCCGACTCCGCTCGCGGTTGCCGGCGCGACGTTCTATCGCGTCGCGCGCTGAGCGCTCACTCGAGGCAGCCGCGCACGGCGGCAATCAGCTGCTGGTCGGCAACGATAAGCGGCGACCTTTCGGCTAGTTCTGGTGAGCTCGCCCCTCACTCTAAAACACCCTCAAACCGGATCAGCCGTACGGCGATACGCCGAATACGCGCAAATGAAGGCGCAAAATCAGCGCGACGAGCAGCGCGGCAATCACGACGGGCACCCACAACTCCGACCATGCCAAGCGATTTTTCCCGAGCACGATCGCAGCGAACGGAACATTCGAAGTCACTTCAGCGTAGCGTGTGAACTCGCTGCGATTGGTGTGACGGCGCTTGTCGTCGATGCTGGCGGTGCCGCGCAGCGCGGTGAAGCATAGCGACCCAAAAAACAAAATCGCTGCGACGTGCCCGGCGACTATCAAGTGCGCAGCTGACCACAGCGCGACGCCCCACAAGAATGGATGCCGCGTGATGCGCAGCACGCCGCGCGCCGCGTCAGTGCGCTCCAGCGCTTTCTCGGCGCCGGCCGCCGTTGGGTTCGGCACGCTGAAGGCGCCGACGATCAGCAGCAACGCGAGCGGCATCACGCACAAGGGAAGCCAGTGAATCGGGCGCGGCGCGAACCACAGCGGATAAAAATCCGCTTTTCGATACGACGCGATCAAGAAGAACAGCGAAGCGAGCGAAAGCACGGCAAAAAACGCGCGAAATCCCGCTTCCCCGAGCCGGCGAGCGAGCACCCAGCGCAGCTCGGAGCCGGCGATGAACGCATGAATCCCGAACCAGATGAACGCGGCTAGCGCCAGGCGCTCGAACATATTCAGAGCCAGCCGGCTTGGCGATACCAGTCGACGGTGCGCTTCACGCCCTGCGAGAACGTGACACTCGGCGTCCAATCGAGCGCGCGCTGCGTGTTCGAGCTGTCGCACACCCATTGATCGAACAGCTCGTTGCACTTGTCGCGCGTGAGCATGACCGCGCGGTTCGTCACTTTGCCGTACGCTTCGCTCATGAACGCAGCGCCCTCGACCACGCGCCGCGGCAACGGGATGCGCAAAAACGCGCGCTTGCCCACCGCGGACTCCGCTTCCGAAATCAACTCCGCCATCGTGTGCACGCTACCGTCGTCCACCGCGAAGATGCTGCCGCTCGGCACGTCCGCGTCGATCGCGCGGATGCATGCGCGCGCGCAATCCGGCCCGAACGTCATGCTGAGTTTGCTTTGCGGCGAGCCGAGCAGCGGCAGCACTCCGAGCTTAATCGACTTGAAAAAAGCCAAAATCTCGCGGTCGCGCGGGCCGTAAATCGCGGGCGGACGCAAAATTGTGATTTTGAGCGCGTCTTTTTTGGCGAGCGCGGCTTTCTCTGCGGCGAGCTTACTGCGGCCGTAATCGGTGACCGGACGCGGTTCGGCGTCGAGTGGTACCGGGTTTCCGTGCACGTCGCTCGGGCCGCCGACGGCGATGCTCGACACGAGCACGAACCGCTTGAGCGCGGCGCGATGCGGCATGCAAGCGTCGAGCAAATACTCGGTGCCTTGCGCGTTCACGCGCATGAATTCAGCGAGGCTACGCGCCTTCACCAAGCCGGCGGAGTGAACCACCGCTTCTATTCCGTCAAGGGCGCGCTCGAGGCTCGCGCGATCGTCGATCGCGCCGTCGAACAGTTCGACGTTGGGCAGCGTGCGCAAAAACTTGGTGTCGCTCGATTTGCGCACCAGCGCGCGCACCGCGCGGCCCGCTTGTGAAAGTTGTTCGGCGACGTGCGAGCCGAGAAAACCGGATCCGCCGGTAACGAGAATGGTCATGTGTTTTTTTCGTAAATGCGGTATTTTTTGTAGATTTTGCCGCCCATGAACTTGATCCCGACGTTCACGGGGCCATTGTCCTCGAGCGTCCAGCTGAGCTCGCCCCATTCGATGCCGAGCTTTTGCCCGGATTGATTGAGCTTCGCGTAGAGATAGATGCTGAGCCCCGCGTACTTGCGATTGCCGCGGAATTTCTTGGAAATGCCAAGCAAGGCGAGCCGCGCGGTCTTCGGCCCTTTCACCTTGAGCCGCCAGAGCAGTTTGCCGAGCTCGAGCGGGCCGAGCTTGCCCTTCATGTCCTTGATCAGCTCGTTCACGTTCGGCAATGCGATCGCGAAAGCCGCCGGCTCACCGTCGATTTCGGCGATGTAGGTGAGCTCCGGGATCGCGATCAGTTTCAAATCCGCGGCCAGCTTCGAGAGCTCTTTTTCCGTATAGGGAACGAAAGCCCAATTGTCGCTCCAAGCGTCGTTGAACAGCTGCATCACGGTGCGCACTTCGGTATCGAGATTGCGCATGTCGATGTGCCGCGTTTTGATTTCGGGCAGCGCGGCCAGCTCATCGTGGGCTTTTTGCGCGCGCGCGGGGATGTCGCCGACGGTGTAGCGCCAAGCGTACATATCCTTGATCTTCTCGAAGCCGGCCTTTTCGATCAGCGCGCCTTGATACGGCAGATGATGCGGCATCAACACCATCGGCGGCGTGTCGAAGCCTTCGATCAAGCAGCCGCTCTCTTCGTTGATCGAGAGCGAGAACGGCCCACGGATCTTCTTCATGCCGCGCTCACGTAGCCAGGTACTCGCGGCGCCGAGCAAGAGTTTCGCGACCTCTTCGTCTTCGATGGTGTCGAGAAACCCGAAGAACCCGGTGTCGTCTTTGTAACGCGCGAGGTGCTCGCGATCGATCTGCGCGGTGCAGCGTCC
Source organism: Polyangiaceae bacterium (assembly GCA_036500245.1). Taxonomy (GTDB): domain Bacteria; phylum Myxococcota_A; class Polyangia; order Polyangiales; family Polyangiaceae; genus PMG-095. The sequence goes on from DASYCL010000939.1 coordinate 4,042, forward strand.
GACGCAAAACCCGTTGCGAAAGGCGGTGAAAATCACGCCGTCGCCGTGATCGAAAAACGGATTCTTCAAGCTCAAGCGATCCTTCATATCCATATCGAGCGGACGCACGTAGTTCGGATCGCGCTGGTAGATGTAATCCACCACATTGAGAAACTCGCTGATCTTGCCGCCGATGGGAGTTTGCTTGAGCTCGAGCGCCATTTTTCTCGGCGCAGCTAACGTTGGGGCGACACATGCGTCAAGCCACGAGCAGGCGAAGTTTCGGCCGAATTTCCCCGGATTTCGTTTTCCTGGCACCGCCCGCCGCGGCTTGGACGGCTATGGCGAGCTCACGCCCGAATCCTGGCGCGCGCGCAAAGCTGAATATTCGGCCCGAAAGTTCGTCCATCCGCTAGACTCGGCGCGAAGGAGTCGAGTCAGCTTTCGGGGCAAGGGGCTAGATGAGCATTCGTTTTATCGGATATTGGTTGTTGCTGATAGCGCTGACCGCCGGGTGTTCGTCGAGCTACGAGCCGGCGAAGAGCCCACACGTCACGACGATCTGGGAAGACGGGCACCTGGCTTACGTGCGCGACGGGCAGCACTACACTAGCTCGTTCTTCATGGGCAACGCCGCGATTGACGCCGTGCATGGTGATCCGCGCGCGGAAGCCGAAGCGCGCAAAGGGCGCAACTTGGAGGTCGGCGGCTTCGTGTTCCTGCTCGGCGCACTCGGCACCGCGGGCGGCGCGCTCGGCGTGCTTGTCTCGGACCCGAGCCAGGTCAGCGGTCATGAAACGACCTTGAACGTGCTGCTCGCGTCGGCGGTCGTGTGCGACGTCGCCGGGCTCGTATTCGAGCTCAGCGCGATTCCGCACCTCTACGACTCCGCGAACATCTACAACGACGATCTCGATCGCGCCGCGAACGACGAATCCGCACAGCCTCAGCTCGCGCGCCCGCCACGCGCGCCGAACTCGCCGCTGCCCGGACCGCGCAAGCCATCACTGCTGCCCGCTGCGCGGAGCGAAGCGTTGCCACCTCCACCGCCACCGCCCGCTTCGAGCGAGGCACCCGCTTCGAAGGGCCCGCCAGCGGCTGCATTTCCGCCGGCGCCGTGACCGCGCTCAGATCACGCCGTACTTTTTGCCGACTTTTTGGAAGCCTTCGAGCGCGCGATCGAGGTGATGGCGTTCGTGCGTGGCCATGTAGCTCGTGCGCAGCATCGCGCTCTTTGGCGGCACGCCGGGCGAGATGAACGGGTTCGTGTAGATCCCGTATTCCTCGAGCAAGTCGCGCCACATCATGATCGTGCGCAGATCTTGGCGGATGTAGATCGGGATCACCGCGGTCTGCGTGTGGCCGAGCTCGAAGCCCATCTTGCGCAGCTCGTCGCGCATGTACGTGAAGTTTTCGCGCAGCTTGTCGATGCGCCAGGTTTCTTCGCGCATCACGTCGAAGGCGGCCATCGCGGCGGCCACGCACGGTGGCGCCGCGGCCGCGGCAAACATGAAGCTCGGTGCAAAGTGCCGGATGTAGTCGAGCACTTTGCGCTCACCGACGAGCCAGCCGCCGATGCTCGCCATCGACTTCGAGAACGTGCCGCCCATTAAATCGACTTGGTCGACCAAACCGAAGCTTGCCGCGGTGCCCATGCCGCCCGGCCCGATCACGCCGAGCGCGTGCGCGTCGTCGACGAACAGGCGCGCCTTGTGTTTTTTTACCACGGGCACGATTTCGTCGAGCTTGGCGATTTCGCCTTCGGCGCTGAACACGCCGTCCGTGATCACGAAGGCGCCTTCGTCGGCTTCCAGCTTTTCGAGGGCTTTGTCCAGGGATTCGGCGTCGTTGTGGCGGTAGCGCACGAGCTTCGTGCCCGCGGATTGACCGAGGCGCACGCCGTCGTAAAGCGAGGCATGCACGTTGCGATCGATGAACGCGGTGGTTTGCTTGTTCGAGAGCAGCGCGGCGCAGGTCGCGATGTTCACTTGGTAGCCGGTCGTGAACACGAGCGCGGCCTCCTTGTTGAACCACTGCGCGAGCTTCTGCTCGAACTCCTCGTGCAAACGCATCGAGCCGTTCACGAGACGCGAGCCGGTCATGCTGGTGCCGTATTTGTCGATCGCGGCTTTGGCGGCTTCGCGTACTTTCGGATGGGTGGTGAGTCCCAAATAGTTGTTCGAGCCGAACATCACCACGCGCTTGCCGTTGATCTGCGCTTCGGGGCCGTCCGCGAAATCGAGCGGGCGGAAGAAGGGGTAGATGCCCATCTTGCGCGCGTTGTCCGCGGCCATGAACTTGAACGCCTTCTCGAAGACGTCTTTGCCGCCGATGGTCGCGAGGCTGGTGCGCTCCTTCATCGACTCGGCCATGTCCGACGAACCGCCGCGATCCGCGAGTTCGTGGCGAGCGGCCGCGCCGCCCGTAGCAATTCCATTGGTCGCGCCGTTCGTGCCGTGGCCGTTCGTGGCATGCCCGTTGGTCGCGCCGTTCGCGGCGTGACCGTTCGTCGCGTGCCCATTGGTCTTCGCGTTCGCTGCCGGCGCGGTCTGCCCGATGTTTTCGTCGAGCGCCGGATCGATGTTCGGAAGCTCGTTGCCGTTCAGCAAGACCTTCCACGCATCACGCACGCGCGTTCGCGCATCCATCAAGCCCTCGGTGGCTTTCATCACGCGATCGTCCGTGATGATGCGCAAGACGCTCGGGTTCAAGAGTGCTTGCTTGCCGCGCTCGACGATTGTTTGCTTAAGACCCATTCCGTTTCAAAGCTCCAACTGTGCGCGCCCCGCTCGAGTCGTTGTCTGTGGACTCGACTGAGCGTAGCTCGACGAACGCGGTTTAGCCCGCGTTCCCGCACGCGGGAAGCTACGCGACCACCCGACTTCCGTCAATGAGCGGAGGCCAAGAATGAAGGCCGTTCAAATCGATGACGACGCGCTCCAAACAGAGACCGTCGGGTGGCGCGGTGATGCCGAGATCCGTTCGCGCATGACTGCGTAGAGCGCGTACGAGAGCATCCTTCGGCAAGCGTTCGCGAGCGATGTCGATCAGCGCGCCGACGATGATCCTCACCATATTGTAGAGGAATTTGTCGCCCTCGACCTCGATCAGCGTGATGCGATCATCGCTATGCGCCGGTCGCACGTCGATGCGAAATATCTGTCGCACCGTGTCCGTGCGCGAGTCGGCAGCGCCGCGGAACGCCGCGAAGTCGTGAGTGCCGACGAGTGTTTGCGCGAGTTCGTGAATCTCGGAGTGGTTGAACCTCTCGAGAATGCGCCAAGCTCTGCCCTCCAAAAAAGGATCGCGAACCAAGCTGTGCAGCACGCTGTAGCGATACACCTTGCGGGTGAGGTGACGGCGCGCGTCGAACCCAGGCTCGACGCGCGAGGCGCGCACGATCGCGATTTCGTCCGGCAAGTGTTGGGAGATGGCGAGCACCCAACCCCTCAGGGTGATGTCCTTGTCCGTGTCGAAGACGGCGAGTTGTTCTTTGGCGTGCACGCCGGCGTCCGTGCGACTGAGACCACGCGTGCGGCTGGCTTTGGGGTCGACCGCGAAGATGGCGCCTTCGAGTTCGCCTGCGACGCTGCGCGCGTTGGTTTGGCGAGCCCAACCAGAAAACCTGCGACCGTCGTAGGCCACGGTGAGCAAGATCCCGAATGCTTGCGTGCCGTCGTTCGCGCGCGGCGCATCTCCCGAGCTGTTCGGAGCGAGCGAATCGCGCGCAGCGCTCGAAGTTTCCGACGCGCTCGCGTCGGGCTCAGTTGCGGCCGGCGGCACCGGCGTTTTCGGCGCCACTGTTCCCGGACTCGCCGATGCTCGTGCTCGGCTTGCCGCCGCTGCCGCCTTTGTCCGCGCCGCCGCTGGCACCGGAGCTACCACTCGCGCCGGAGCTACCGCCGTTGCTGCTGCCGCCACCGCCCGGCACGGTGCCGTTCGGACCCGTGAGGCAGCCGGCGCGGATCGCCGCGTTGCGTGCGTCGTCCGCAGCACCGGAATCACCGCTCAGGGCGTCGGGTCGCGAGGCGTCGCCGAGCGGGTAGGTTTGATAGAGCGGGAGCGCCGGGCAATTCGGCGTCACGCCGTCCTCACTGCACGAAGCCGCGGCGGCGACTGCTGAGGCGCCGGCAAAAAATAGAGCGACTTTGAGCGAGTGAGCGCGTTTCATCAGGTCTTGGGCGTGAAATTCAGCGGTACGGCGACTTGCACGCAGCCCTTGGGTGGCGCCGGGAATGACCCGCCACGCATCATCTGTAACACACAGTTCGCGACGCTCGGATCGCCCAATTCGTTGTTGGCGACGTTCGAGCTGCACACTTGGCCCTGTTGATTGATCGTGAGCTGAATCGACATGCGCCCGGCGAGCATGCTGTTTTGGCGGAGCGCGTGCTCGTAACAACTGCGCGCCTGCGCGCCCTTGGCGTGAAGCGCGGAGACGATTGCCGGAGTGGTGTCACCGTTGCACGGGCCGCACGGTCCGCCGCTGCCCGAGCTCACGAGCTTTTTCGGCGCCGCCTTGGTCGTGTCCGGCGCAGCAGAATCCGATGCGATTGGAGGGGGGGGCGGAGGCGCTTCGTCGAGCGTCGGCGTGTTCGGCGTTGCAGACGGTGGCGGCGTGTCTTGAGCCTTCGGGGCTTCACCGCCCTTCAATTTCCAAAAGATCAACCCGCCCATCAAAAGAAGCATCACGATTGCGGCCACGATGAACGGGCCGCTGCCGCCCGATTTCGGAATGGGCGGGGTGGTTTCAGACATCAGTAAACTCCACTCTCATCAACTCAGCGTCAAAGTCGAAAACCGCCGGCTTTCTCAGGGGGCCGACTATAGCTACCCGACCGACCGAGCGCGAGCGTTCTTAAGACGCAATCCGCAGCCGGTTTGGGCGAGACCGCCCACCGCTGCCAGATGTATCAGGATGTCGTTGAACCGGCTTCGAAGATGGTGACGCCCGTATCGCCCCAGCGGCGCGCGTCGATCGCGTGGAGTCGCGAGTTTTCCGGGAGGTTCGGCGTGTCACGGGCGGCATGCTCGAACACGAGCCGAGCGGCCGGAGCGAGCAGTAAACCAGCTTCCAATTGCTGCAGGACGCGGAGCGCGGCCTGAGCATCCGCCCAGGGAGGATCGGCGAAAACCAACGTGAACGGCGCGTGTCGTTCGAGCGCGCGTAGCGCCACCTCGGCACGTAATGGGAGCAATGTCGCACGCGCTTCGAGCGCGAGCGCGCGCACGTTGGTTTGAATCGCGCGCTGCGCAGCCTTGCTGCTCTCGACGAACACCGCGCGCTCGGCGCCGCGAGACAACGCTTCGAGCGCGAGCGCGCCGCTGCCCGCATAGAGATCGAGCACGCTCGCTGCGCGTACATCGCGCAAGATCGAAAATAGAGCTTCGCGGGCGCGCGCCGCGGTCGGTCGTGTTTTATCACCCCCAGGGGTGATTAGCTCTCGGCCGCGGAATTCGCCAGCTACGATGCGCAAAAAAGTCCTCAGAAGCGAAAGCGTAGGTCGAGCTTGGCGGAGTGCGAACCGAGGCTCAAGCTCGGATGAAGGCGCGCCTCGTCGCCGTGCATGGATTCGGCCTTCGGCGGCGCCGATTTGTCGTCCGTGAGCAAGATCACGGCGCCGGTTCCGGCGGCCACGGCACCCAACCCAAAAAAAACGTACTGTAACGCCGCGAACGTTTTCGACTGCGAGCAGAGATCGGAAATGTGGCTCGGCGACGGTCCGCCGGGCACGACCACGTTACGATTGGCTTCGTCGCAAGCGTCGTCCCCTTTGGGAATGCCAGCGCGATAGCCGTCGAAATCCGCGTCGTGGTTGATCGAATTCACGCGCACGGTCGCGTAAATCCCAGCGGCCGCAAACGCGCCGCCAACGATGATCGCACCCCAGCCGGCGCTGCTGTTGGAGCCGCCGGCACTGTCTTCGCCTTGGTCTTCTCCGCTCGCGGCGTGGCGTGTGCCGAATTTTTCTGGATGCAAACGAAGTAGCGCGCGTCTGTCGCTCGTGATTGTGACGGTGCTTTCTGCGTCGCGATAGCCGTCCGCGCGCACGGATATATCGTGTTCGCCGACGGGCAGATCGAGCACGGCATGGCCGTCGTGAATTTGGCCGGAGGGGGCGCCGTCAATCACGATCTCGCCTTCGAGATCGTCGGCGCTGAGCAAGAGCTTGCCGGTTCGTTCTGCTTCCTCGTCGTCATCGTGCGATTTTCGCGCCGCCAATTTCGAGAGCGACTCGGTCGCGACTTGGGACAGCGCTGCGTCGTCCTTGGCGGAGTAGTGGAGCTCGGTGGCTTTACTCACGCCGCGCTTGCGATACAGGTTGAGCTTCAAGTCGAACTTCTTGCCGTCCTTGGCGAGCGTGCCCCAGACGAACGAATCAGCCTTGATTTTGGCTGCGATTTTGCCGAGACAAGCGTCGTCCGGCGTATCGGGGCAGCCGAGCGCGAGCGAAAGCACTTCGAGCGAATAGTCTCCCGGTGTCAGCGCAAACGACGATTTTTGCTTCGCTGCGTTCTTCAACGCGAGCGTCATGGCTTGCGCTTGCTCGACCGCATCATCGCTTTGTAGCGCGAGAATTTGTACGGGCTCGGGTTCGGCAGACGCGGGCAAGGCGACGGCGAGCGCTGAAAGCGCGAGCAACGCGGAAAACGGACGCATCATCCAAGTTACAGCTTACACAATCTCGCGCTCACGTCGTCTCGATCTTGCTCCACATTTGGCGGCGCATTTTCTGACGTGCGCCGTCTTTGCGAGTGATGATCCGCGCCGCGCCGAATGCTGCGATCAGCTCGCCTTCTTGGCCGAGTCCGGGCAGCACTGTCTTGCCCACAAGGTAGGTGTTGGGGATCGGCCCGCGCACTGGCTCGCCGCCGATGTCGAGGTAACCGGCTGGCTCGACGTTCCAGAGCCTTTCCATCGATTCGGCGCCGGGCGCGCTGCCTTGAATGTGCAAGCGATCGACTTCGCGGCGCGCGCCGCCGCGGTAGTCGTAGAGCGGCAAGCCATCGTGCGGTGAATCGACGAGCACCAGATGTTGCTCGAGGAACGGCAGCGCGCTCTTCAAGGTGCCGAGCACCGCTTCGCGCGCTTCGAGCAAGGTGAGCGCGCCGCGCGTCGGCAAAATGGCTTCGGCGATGAGTAGCGTCTCGTCGCGCGCTTCGACGCGTGCCTCGGAAAATGCGCGGGCTTCGTGGCGCTGGAGGTGCACGGTCGGATGACGCGGGTCGCGCCGCAAGCGATCGCTCGGCAGCACGAAGGCTTCGCGCGACAGCGGCTCCGGCAAACCGCGCGTGTGCACGATCAGGCTGACCACGAAGCGACCGGCTTCCGACGTCAAACGTGGCCAATCGTCGCGCGCGGCTTTGGTCACGCCGTCGCCGTTCGACAGTTGCGCGAGCGCCTCGCCGGATTGATCCGAAAGCACGGCGCTGGCTCCGGTCACGGATTCTTCGCCGTCTTCGATCACGCCGAGCGCAACGCCCCGGCGCGTGACCAAAGAAGTGGCCCGCCGACCCAGCTCGATCACGCCGCCGTGCGCTTCGATGCGCTCGCACAAAAATTCGGACAATTCTTCTTCGGCGCGCTCGAGTGCGACGACTCCTCGCGTCCAAGCGCCGTGCAAGCGCGCCAGCGCGAAGGGCGGAAATTCGCCGCCGAGCAAAGCCGCGTTCGAGGCGAACTGGGCGGGGATGCTGGTGATGTCGCGGTAGGCGTGGCCGGCGGGGAATTTGCCGAGCAAGTCTTGGCTGCGCTCGCCGCGCGTGAGCGGCAACGTGGCGGCGATGCGCCCGGTTTCGAAGCGCTCCCAGAGCGTGCCGGGCGGCCACAGCGCGTCGCGTTCGAAGGCGGCGTCCGCCACGGCGTTGACTTGCGCGATGTTGCCGTAGAGCTCATCGACGAGCTGGCGCACTTCGGGGAATTCGCGCTCGATTTCGCGACCGAAGAGCTCCATGTCCGGCGGGACTTCCACGCGGCGGCCTTCGCTCAACATCACGAACATCGGATCGAGCGTGATGGTGCGACGGCGAAACTGCGGGCTCTGCGCGAGTTCGTGCAAAATCCTGCGCCAGGTCGGCGATGAGCCGGCGAGCAAGCTGAACGTGCGCCGCGCGAGCACGTGCTCTTCGAAGCGATAAGTTTGCGCGCGCTGCCCTTGGCCGAGCAGGAGCACCCTAAAATCCCGACGCGCGAGCAGCGCCGCGGCATTGAGCGCGCCGAGCGAACGGCCGAGCACGACGACGTCGTAGTGGCGCGAGGTCAACGCTCAGACCTCGTTTCGCGCGTTCGCGAGCGGCATCACGTTGCCCGCGGCGATCTCACGAAGCACGTTCACGAACAGGGCATGCTCGGCTTCGTGCATGCGCGCGCTGAGCGAAGCCAGGTCGTCACTCGGCTCGATGGGCACGGCGCGCTGGGCGATGATTTTGCCCAGATCCACGCCGAGCTCGACGTAATGCACGGTGCAGCCGGTGATTTTCACGCCGTACTCGAACGCTTGCTTGATGGCCTCGACGCCGGGAAACGCAGGCAACAGCGCGGGATGAATGTTGATGATGCGGCCGCTGAACGCGCGCAAAAACTCGGGCGTGAGCACGCGCATGAAGCCGGCGAGCACGATCCATTCGACGCCATTTTCGCGCAGAGCGGCGACGAGCGCGCGATCGAAGTCTTCGCGCGTCGTGAAATTCTTGTGCGGGATGACCAGCGCGGGGACGCCGGCGCGCGCCGCGCGATCGAGCGCCACGACGCCCGGGCGATTCGAGATCACGAGTTTGACTTCGGCGTTCAGCGAGCCGTCCGCGATGGCGTCGAGGATGGCTTGCAGGTTCGAGCCCGTGCCGGAGACGAGCACGCCGAGCTTCGTCGGTGCGGAGCGTGGAGCGTGATCTCGGCCTTGCATCCGTGCGGCGGTCATAGCACGCGTTCCGGCTCGAACGCAGCGAGCGGCACGGGCGCGCGCTGACCGAGCACCGCCGCGCGCACGATTTCCGCGCTGATCGGCGCGAGCAAGATCCCGTTTCGATAGTGCCCGGTGCTCAAAAATAGCCCAGCAATTTTGCTGCGACCGAGCAGCGGCAATTCGTCTTTGGTGTAGGGACGAAAGTTCGACCAGGTGTCGCGCAGTTCGGCGCGCTCGAGCGCAGGCAAGATCGCGGTTGCGTGCGTCAAGAGATCGCGCACGGCGCCGGCGGTGACGCGCCGCTCGTAGCCCACGAACTCAAGCGTTGAACCGACGAGCACGCGACCATCGTCGCGCGGCACGAGATACGCGCCAGGACCGAACACGACGTGCGACAGCGGCGGAGCCGGCAGTTCGAGCTCGACGATTTGGCCGCGCGCGGGCACGACGCGCCCCGACGGCAAGCCGAGCCCGTCGATCAAAGAAGTCCAGCTGCCGGCCGCGACGACGATGTTCTTCGCGCGCAAGATCTGGCCGTCGTCGAGCGCGACGCCGACCGCACGCTCGGCCTCGACCACGACGCGACGCACGAATGCGCCGCTCTGAAACCTGACGCCGCGGCCGAGCGCCGCGATGTGCAGCGCGCGTAGCAAGGCTTTGGGTTCGACGCGCGAATCGCCCGCGAAGCGCACGCCGCCCGTGAGCTTCGTCGATAGCTCGGGCTCGAGGCGCGCGATGTCGCGCCGCGCGAGCGACTCGACACGTAATTTTTGTTTGGTTTGCCAAGCGCTCGCAGCCCGCAATTTGGCGGCGTCTTTCGTCGCGAACGCGACGTCCAGCACGCCGCACTCGCGATAACCGACGTCGATCTGCGTCTCTGCGCTGAGGTCGCGCGCGAATTTGCCGTAACGCGCGCGGCTCGCGAGGCAGAGATCTGTCATCGGTCCGGGCGCCTGCGCTTCGGTTTGCGCGCCCAAAACGCCGGCGGCGGCGCTGGACGCTTCCGCGCCGGGCACGCTGCGTTCGAGCACGGTCACGCGCGCGCCGTGCTGCGCGAGCTCCCACGCGGAGGCGATGCCCATGATGCCGCCGCCGATGATCAGAACGTCCGGGACGGCCGTTTTCTTGCGAGACATGGTGAGCGAGCGCGGTGTTCGCTCAGCTCACCTTCTGTGTCAACCTCGCGAGCCCGACCAAACTGAACGCGGCAAAACCGAGGAACAGCGCGACCAAGCCGATTGCCCAGCGCGTGGTGTGCGGCGCTTCGCCATCCACGAGCAACCAAGCGTCGTCCGGCACTTTGCCTTGCCAGGCGTCGCTCACGGCGGTGCGCACGACGCCGTAGCGAATGCCGGCGCTCGACACGGGAATCAGTCGGCCCACGAACGAGGTCGGTGGCACGAAATGCGCGCCGTCCGGATCCGACGGATCATCCGGCACCGCGATTTGGATCCAGAGTTTGTCGTTGCCTTCGACTTCGGCGAGGCGATAGCTATTTTGCTCGAGCGGTCGCGCGTAGTGCACGGCTCCGTCCGCGTGCAGCGTGCCTTCGCCGTGCACCCAAACGTTGGCCTTCGCCGCACTCGGACGAAATTGGGCGAGATCGCCGAGATCGATCGGCGCTCCGCTTTCGAGGGCGAAGCGCGCTTCGCTACGCAGCGCGAACGCGAGCGCGAGCGAGCCCGCTGCCGAGAGCGCGAGCGCCGCGAGCGTCGCGCGACGCCAGGGCCGGCGCGGCGCCGGCAATGCCTCGAGGTCGTGATCGGATGCGGCGGGTGTGCCGAGCAGATCAGGACTTTCGGGATTCGGGGGCATCGCGCGGGTTCTCGGTTTAGGGCCGCCCCAAACTCCGGGGTGGGGCCCCGCTGAATTCACTTCAGCGGGTGCGGGGGTGAAACCCCCGATAACAAATGTCCGACACTCGGGCCGCGCGTTTGTTCCGTAGCTGGGGCGCGAAAATGCTTGGAAGAGCGAATCGGACCGGGTCGAGGTTAGCAGAAATGGCTTGAACGAGAGCCGGCCGTGCGGCCACGAAGCGCCGCAAAATGTGACCAAAACGCGGCAAATTGCGGCAAGCGCATGGGGCCGGGGCCCCATGCGCCCCAAGACCGAGCAGCCCCAAAAATCAAGCCGGGCATGCGAAGGACATTTTGCCGGGGACCGTGTAAGTTTGCGAGAAGGGTCCAATGGCTGTCGCAAGCAAGATCATCTGCCCGTCGTGTGGTTTCTCGAATACGGCGCCGCTCGCCAACAATCGCTGCGTCTCGTGCGGCGCGAAGATCGAAGACTTGAAGCGCGCGCTCACGCGCCAAGAGGAACTCGAGCGTCGCTATCAGCAAGAAGGTTTCAGCTTGCTGTGGTTCGGCGTATCGATTGCGATCATGGCGGTGATGACCGCGGCGCTGGTGATGGGCTTGCCGATGGTCGTGCC
>DASYCL010000940.1:0-7805 GCA_036500245.1 Polyangiaceae bacterium
GCAATTGGGCGGCGACAAGAAGGCCGTGGCGAAACATTTTGTGGCGGTCTCGACGAACGCGGAGAAGGTCTCGGCCTTCGGCATCGACACGGCGAACATGTTCGGATTTTGGGACTGGGTGGGCGGGCGCTACTCGTACGACTCGGCCGTCGGATTGTCTTTGATGATCGCGATCGGCGGCGAAGCGTTCCGCGACATGCTGAGTGGCTTCCACGCCATGGACGAGCATTTCCGGACCGCGCCGTTCGCACAGAATCTCCCGGTTTTGCTCGGGCTGATCGGGATTTGGTACAACGATTTTTACGGCGCGGAGACGATCGCCGTCTTGCCGTACGATCAGTATCTAGCGCGCTTCAGCGCCTATTTGCAGCAGCTCGACATGGAGTCGAACGGCAAGCGTGTCACCCTTCAGGGTGATACTGTCGATCAGCAAACCGGGCCGATTCTCTGGGGCCAGCCGGGCACGAACGGCCAGCACGCCTTCTATCAATTGATCCACCAGGGCACCAAGCTCATCCCCTGCGATTTCATCGGCTTTTGCCGGAGTTTGAACCCGATTGGGTCGCATCACGATCTTTTGATGGCGAACTTTTTCGCGCAGACCGAGGCGCTCGCGTTCGGCAAAACCGAAGCCGAAGTCGCGAAAGAAGGCGTGGCCGCGGCGCTGGTTCCGCACAAGAGCTTCCCCGGCAATCGCCCGACCAACACCATCCTATGCGACCAACTCACGCCAAGCGTACTCGGCAAACTGGTGGCCTTGTACGAGCACAAGATCTTCGTGCAAGGCGTGATCTGGGGCATCAATTCGTTCGATCAGTGGGGCGTGGAGCTCGGCAAAGTGCTGGCCAAGCGCATCGCGAGCGAACTCGAGAGCCAAAACGAACCTTCGCTCGGCCACGACGGCTCCACCAACGCTTTGATCAAACGTTACCGCGCCGCGAAAAAGAGCTGACTCCGGCCTCGTGCTGGTTGGTTCGCTCAACACGGCTTCCGCACGCGGCGTCGCGCCCCCAAACGCGTTGCTCGCTCGCGCGGTAGCGGTGTCGGGCGGCTCGAACAAAGTTGCACGCGCAACTAACCCGCGCGCTAGTTGCGCGTGCAACTTCAAATTCGAACTGCGAGGGGGCTCGCTGACGTAAATCGCGCGCCGTTGCGCGTGGCCGAACGAGGCACGGCACTGGCGCACGCGGGCCGCGCGAGGCGACCCCCACACTAGCCCCCCAATTCAACCCGCACTTTCGCGGCAAACTCCGCGCCGGCAGCGTGATCGAGCTTGCCCGCGGGCCAGCCAATGCCGAGGCCGGATTTTTCGTCGGGCTTGGGGATGATGTGAAAGTGCACGTGCGAGATGGCTTGATGCGCGGCGCTTTCGTTGTTTTCGAGCACGTTGTACGCGCTCGTGCCGGTGAGGCGTTTGATCGCGCGGCATAGGCGCGGCAGCACGCGGCCGAGCGCTGCGGCGGATTCGTCCGACAACTGATCCAGGGTCGTTGCGCGCTCTTTCGGGATCACGAGCGCGTGGCCGAAGCTGAGCGGCGAGATGTCGAGGAAGGCGAACACGTGCTCGTCTTCGTAGAGTTTGTGGCTCGGGATTTCGCCGCGCAGGATTTTGTCGAATACCGTTTCGGCCATGTGCGGGTTTTACCATTGCCGGTTTCCGACGTGCATCGCGCGCGCGGATGGGGCAGATTTCAGGGAGAAGCCATGCTGAAAGCGAGCTCGGTCCTCGGTAATAGTCAGCGCCTCGACGGCGGCGCTATGTTCGGCAATGCGCCACGCGCGCTGTGGAGCCGCTGGCTCGCGCCGGACGACGCAGGCCGCATTCCCCTCGCCTGCCGCACGCTGCTGCTCGACGACGGCGCGCGCAAAATCTTGTTCGAAACCGGAATCGGTACGTTTTTCCCGCCCGAGCTGCGCGATCGTTACGGCGTGCTCGAAAGCGAGCATGTGCTGTTGAAGTCGCTCGCTGAGCTCGGAATCCGCGATTCGGACATCGATGTGGTCGTGTTGAGTCATTTGCATTTCGATCACGCGGGCGGCTTGCTCGCGCCGTTTCGCGAAGGCAAAAAGGCCGAGCTCCTGTTTCCGCGCGCGCGCTTCGTGGTCGGGCGCACGGCGTTCGAGCGCGCCGAGCATCCGCATCTACGCGACCACGCGTCGTACATTCCGGCGCTTCAGCCGCTGCTCCGTGAAAGCGGGCGCCTCGAGTTGATCGAACCGAGCACCAAACTCGGGAGCCTGCTCGGCGAGCGCGTCGAGTTCGTCGAAACCACGGGACATACGCCAGGCATGCTGCACGCGCGAATCAACGGTGAACGCGCGCGCCTGTTTTTCGCGGCGGACTTGGTGCCCGGTCGCGCTTGGGTGCATCTGCCGATCACGATGGGCTACGACCGCTACCCCGAGCACTTGGTGGACGAGAAATCCGCGCTGTTCGCAGCTTTTGCCGAGCGCGGCGAGTATCTCTTTTACACGCACGATCCCGAAGTCAGTGCGTCGCGCGTGGTCGAAAGTAGCGGACGCTACAAACCGAAGGACGAGCTCGGCACATTTCGCGACTGGGATCTGGACGCGCTGAGCGCGCCCGCATGATTCACAGCGAGCGCTGACGCTTGCGACGACGAAAGCCAAACGCGAAGGCGCCGAGGAGCAAGCCGCTCAGCGCATCCACGACGCGCGAACGCCTGCCGGACGAGTAAGCGCAACCCCCGCTATCCGACGAAGACGACATGTCGCCGCTCGTCCCGCCGCCAGCGCTGCTCGTCGCGCCAGCGCTCGTCGACGACGCGCCGGCGCTGCCACCCGACGTAGCAACGCCGCCGCTCGACATGCCCGCGCCGCCGCTCGACATGCCCGCGCCGCCGCCCGAGCTCGAGCCGGCGCTGCCCGCGCTGCTCGGCGTGAAAATCGGCATGCTCGGATCCGCGGTAATCTTCAAATCCGCGCAATGCCGGTAAAAGTAGCCGCCACCGGGTCCGGTGTCCGGCGGGCTAGCGAAGTTGAACGGGTGATCTTGCATGAACTCGAGCACCTGCAGCGTGCACTTGTCGCAGTTCACGTTCGGTAGAGTCACGTCGCCCTGAAACATTTGATTGTTGACTGCCGTGTGCACGAACAGGTGATCCATGAGCACGGGAAACACCGGCGTCGTCTCGTAGTCCGCCGACGCTGACGTGCCCGAGGGTTTGCCGCTCGGCGGCAAGATGGTGCCCTGCGAATCCTTCACCACGTTGTCGAGCGGCAACTCGGTCGGCGAATCGAGCGCGAGCGCGACGCGATAAAATCCGTCGTGCCCGATGAACTCGTCGATCTTGATCGTGATCGGGTGGCCGCCTTGCGCCGGCGTGATCACCCCCGAAGCCGTGCCGATGCCGCACGGCGGTGAGCCCATGCCACCGTCGGTCGAGGTCGTGTTTGGCGTGGGCGCGGTGAGATCGAAATGCGCGGACGCCGTGGCCGACAGGCACAGTGCAGGCAAGCTGAGAACGAGCACGAGCTTCTTCATCTCGAACCTCCGAGCAAGGCAAAGCGAACCTCGAGATGTTAGCGAGTTTTCGCGGCTAGACCACGACGATTGTCGGCGCTAGGCGCGGCATTTCGCGCCGCGACCAAAATCGCTGCTCGCCGTAGTTAGAATCGAAAGCGCGACAATCGGCTTCTTCTGGCGCGCGTTTTAGGCCCCAAGCGCTGCGCCGACGATTTTCCGCGCTTCTTCCAAAATCAAATCGAGGTGCGCCGAGCCTTTGAAGCTCTCGGCGTAAATCTTGTACACGTTCTCGGTGCCGGAGGGCCGCGCCGCAAACCAGCCATTTTCGGCCACGACTTTGAGGCCGCCGATCGCCGCGTCGTTCGCCGGCGCGCGCGTGAGCTTTTGCAAGATGGGTTCACCCGCGAGCTCCTTCGCGCTCACCGATTCGGGTGAAAGTTTTTTCAAGAGCGCCTTTTGCGTCGGCGTCGCGGCTTGGTCGACGCGCGTGTAGTACGGAGTGCCGAATTCGGCGCGTAGCTCTTCGTAGTGCTGGCCTGGATCTTTGCGGGTCACCGCCGTGATCTCCGCGGCGAGCAGATTCAAGATCATTCCGTCCTTGTCCGTCGTCCACACGCTGCCGTCGCGACGCAAAAAGCTCGCGCCCGCGCTCTCTTCGCCGCCGAAGCCGAACGAGCCGTCGACCAAACCAGAGACGAACCACTTGAACCCGACCGGCACTTCCTTCAGCGGCCGTCCGATCGATTTCACGACGCGATCGATCAAGGAGCTACTGACCAGCGTCTTGCCGACCGCGGCCTTCGTCGGCCAGTTCGGCCGATGCGTGAATAAGTAACGAATCGCGACCGCGAGATAATGATTCGGGTTCAAGAGCCCGACCGACGGCGCGACGATACCGTGGCGGTCCGAGTCGGGATCGTTGCCGAAGGCGATGTCGTAGTCGTTTTTCAGACTCACCAGTTTCGCCATCGCGTACGGGCTCGAGCAATCCATGCGAATTTTGCCGTCGTGATCCACGGTCATGAACGCAAAACGCGGATCGACGGCCGGATTCACGACTTTGATCGCGAGGCCGTAGTGTTCCGCGATGCGCGACCAATACGCGATGCTTGCGCCGCCGAGCGGATCGGCGCCGAGGCGCAAGCCCGCATTACGAATCGCCGCGATGTCGATCACTTGTTCGAGCTCGGCGATGTACTCTTTCGCGAAATCGACTTCGTGCGTGGTCGCGGCATGCTTCGCGGTCTCGTAGCTCACTCGTTTGACGCCTGAGTTGCCAGCGCGAAGTAGCGCGTTCGCGCGATCTTGAATCCAGCCGGTTGCGTCGGTGTCCGCGGGGCCGCCGTGAGTCGGGTTGTATTTGAAGCCGCCGTCTCGCGGCGGATTGTGCGAAGGCGTAACCACGATGCCGTCCGCGAGCCTCGCTTTGCGCCCGCGATTGTGCCGCAAAATCGCGTGCGAAATGCCTGGCGTGGCAGTGAACGCGCCGCCCGCTTGCAGGATCGTCTCCACGCCGTTCGCGGCCAAGACTTCCAGCGCGCTCCGCTCCGCCGGCCCCGACGCGACGTGTGTATCACTCCCAAGGTATATTGGCCCGGTCGTACCCTCGGCCACGCGATACTCGCAGATCGCCTGCGTGGTCGCTAAAATGTGCGCTTCGTTGAAGCTGCCGTCTTCGGGCGAACCGCGGTGACCGCTGGTGCCGAAGCTCACCTGTTGCTCCGGGTTCTCCGGGTCCGGCTTCACGCCGTAGTAAGCGGCGAGCACGTGCTCCGGATCGATCAGAATGTCTTTCGGCGCGGGTTTACCAGCCAGAGGATGAACGGCCATTTGCCGCGCAGTTTACACAAGAGTCGTGCGGCGTACGGCAAAGAAAAAGCCGAGGCCTCGCGCGAACGCCCCGGCTTCATCGCCGCACACCAATTCTCGCGTGCCCGCCTTTCAGGAAGAGCGGACTTCGACACGCCGTGGCCGAAACGCCGCGTTCTTCGTGAGGTGAACGCGCAAGACGCCATCGTGATATTCCGCCTTCACGCGCTCGGCATCGATGCGCTCGTCCACTCGGAACGTGCGCGTGTACACGACCGGCTTTTCGCCGCCTTGCACTTTCGCCTCCAGACGAAACTCCGGCAAATCGACGTGCACGCCGATCTCGTTCGGATCGAGCCCGGGCACGTCTGCGATGACCAAAACCTCATTTTCGTTTTCGAAAATATCGACGTTCGGCGCGACTTCACGCGCGGGACGAGTCTTCTCTTGAACTGCGTTTGCCATCTTTGCTTCTCCGATTGATTTTTTGGGGTGCTCCTGCGCGTCACGCAGCGACGTTGACCGCGACCTTCTTCGGCAGAACTTCGGCCGCCTTGGGCAAAGTCAGCGTCAAAACCCCTTGCTTCAACGACGCTTCCACCTTTTCCGGATCGACGCGCGCCGGCAGTTCCCAGCTTTGCGCGAACGAAAAGCTCGAGCGCTCGCGGCGATGCGCGGTGTACCCCTCGGGCAGCTCCACCTTGCGCGACGCTTTCAAGCTCAGCGCGTTCGCGGTCACGCTGATCTCGATGTCTTTCTCGGTCAGTCCCGGCAACTCCGCGCGCAATTTCAGCGCTTCACCCGCATCTTCGAAGCTGACTTGCGGCGTGTACGAGCCAAAGCTCGGCGCGCGCTCCAAATCGCCGAACAGCCGATCGAGCTCGCGGCGCAAAGTCGAGACCGGGAAATTCCGCGACGCGCCGAACACTGGAAAACCACTTCGGTCATTGAACCGTACGAGCATGACAATCCTCCTTTGAGCACAAATTCGTGCCTCGGCCCCAAGCTCAACGGTGCTCGCAGCGCGACTGAAAACGCCGGCGCCGAGAGACCGCGATTCGGCCGGGGACGCCCAGAATCTGTCCATCGAAATTCGGGCTGACAAGGGCGCGCGCGCAAAAATACGGCTCGCAGGCCTCGCGATCCCCGACCGGGAGAATGGCGGCAGGACCCCACGAGAACTGACCGAACAGGCGCCAGCGCCGTTACTAGAAGCGCGAGCGGCCAAGCGCGGTGCTCGCGCAGCGCCCCCAAATACATCCCAGGGATCGAGCGATAACCGATAGAGGCAAGCTCTTGGCAAACACCCTTGGATTGCCCCCACGCTCACCCCTACTATCCGACCCGTAACGACAAGGAGATCCCCAATGCCCGTTTTGAACGAAGGCGAAGCCGCCCCGAATTTCACGCTCAAGACCGACGACGGCAGCGACATCACGCTGCTCGATCTCAAAGACAAACCCGTCGTGCTCTTCTTCTATCCCAAAGACGACACGCCGGGCTGCACCATCGAGTGCAAGGAATTTCGCGACGCGCGGCCGTCGTTTCAAGCCGGCTCGTATGTGTTCGGCATCAGCCCGGACGACCTCGATAGCCACCGCGCATTCCGCGACAAATTCGGGCTGAGCTTCCCGCTGCTCTCCGATCCCGGTCACCGCGTCGCGGACCAATTTGGCGTTTGGGGCCCCAAGAAAAACGGCAATCAGGGCATCCATCGCACGACCTTCGTGATCCGCGACGGCAAAATCGTGCGCGTGTTCAAAGACGTGAAGCCCGAGGGCCACGCCGCCGAAGTGCTGGCCGCGATTTGACGCCAGTGAATAGTCCACTGTTCAAGGAGCCGCGCGCCGAAAGCCTGACGGTTCAGCCCATTGGGGTCGTGCACTCACCCTTTAAAGAACGAGTGGACGCGCCGCGCCAGCCGACGGCCGCGCGCGGCGTCGAGGCTACGATCGAGCTCTTCGACGGGCACAACTTCGAGCAGGGGCTCGAAGATCTGACGAGCTTCAACTTCATTTGGGTATTGTTTTGGTTTCACCTGAACACGACTTGGAAGCCCAAAGTGTCGCCCCCGCGCAGCGGTCTCCGCCGTGGCGTGTTCGCGACGCGCGCGCCCTATCGGCCGAATCCGATCGGAATGAGCGTGGTCGAGCTACTCAAAATCGACGGTCTCACGCTGTCGGTGCAAAGCATGGACATGCTCGACGGCACGCCGGTACTCGATTTGAAGCCCTACGTGCCGTACGTCGACAGTTTGCCGGACGCGAATAACGGCTGGCTCGACGCGCCGAGCGATCCGCAGCCTGACTATGGCGTGAACTTCGCGCCGCTCGCCGAAGCCGAGCTCGCCTTCCTGAACGAGCGGTTCAATTTGGATTTGCGCGAGCGCTTCGTGGCCGCGCTGAAGCTCGGACCGGAGCCGCAAGCATTTCGACGCATCCGGCGTGAAGGCACGGGCTTCGTGATTTCGGTCAAGGATTGGCGCGCGACGTTCATTGCGAACGAGGGC